>CALHZE010000340.1 GCA_938040915.1 uncultured Bacteroidia bacterium
AGGTAACAATTACCAAGGTAGATGCTAAGAACTTCAAGGTTGTTGTAAAGGAAGCCGCAGAAGTTATCGCTAAGGAAGTTGCTAAGGTAGAACCGAAGATCAAGTTGACCGTAACACCAGAAGGTGCTGTAGCAGTTACTACGGATCCTGCAGATGGTATGGTTGTGGCTAATGGTGAGGTAACAGTTACCTTTACTGGTGAGCCTAGCGCAGCAGACAAGGAATTCACGGTTGAAGCTAAGGAAGGTAATGAGACTAAGGTAACAATTACCAAGGTAGATGCTAAGAACTTCAAGGTTGTTGTAAAGGAAGCAGCAGAAGTTATCGCTAAGGAAGTTGCTAAGGCTGCTCCTCAGCCCGAAACTCCTAAGTTTGACATCACGTCGAGCCTCAATGGTGCTACCGTAGAGGTTAAGGATGGCGAAACCGTATTGGATCAAGAAGCTTTGAAGAACATCGAAGCTGGTAAGAACTTGACTATCAAAGTAACGATACCTGAAGGTAAGGAACTCGTGAAGGTTGAGATTAAGAAGGGTGAAGAGCTCACTACTCTTAATGCAGAAGCTGATGGCTCCTACAAGTATACGACCACTGCTGACGCCGTTGTCTTGGTTGTAACCACGAAAGAAAAGGAAGCTCCTGCTCCTGCAGGTCCTGGCTTCACTGTTGTTGCTAACGGTGCCACTGTAAAGGTTGTGGTTAGTGGTAAGGAAGTAAAGCCAGCTGATTACAACAAGATTGCTGCTGGCTCTAAGCTCGAAATTACGATAACCCCTGCTGCTAAGAAGGCTATCGACAAGGTAACTGTTAAGGCAGAAGACGACGCTAAGGAAACTGAGCTCAAGGCTGATAAGAATGGCAAGTACGGATATACGCTTGCTAAGAAGGCAACTTTGACTGTAAAGGTTAAGGACGCTACGCCTGTAGAAGACGCAGTCTTGGCAGCTGTATCTGTATACCCGAACCCATTCGTAGGTCAACTCGTTGTGGCTAACACCGCAGAAGTTGCTAAGGTGGCTTTGGTAAACGCTCAGGGTGTCGTAGTACGTACGGTATTGCCTAACGGTGCAAACGAACTTCGCCTCGCTGTTGAAGATTTGCCCGCTGGTGTATACGTATTGGTACTCGAGCGCGCAGACGCACGTAAGGCTATCCGCCTCGTGAAGTAATTAGGGTAGCCCCTTAATTAGGTTTCTTCAGAGTCCCTCTCGCCCTTGTGGCGAGGGGGACTCTTTCTTTTTCGTATCTTCGCATATTGAGAAAGGAGCAATGCCCGATGGATACACTACGCAATCTTCCCCTCTATTTTCAAGATTTTGAAGACCTCCGTCGCAAAAACTACCTCTACGTCGATAAAACGCAATATCTGGCACGGCTCGTCACGCGCTATAAGGACTTCTTCTTGAGCCGCCCCCATCGCTTTGGTAAGAGTCTGTTCCTGTCGACCCTCCGAGCCTATTTCGAAGGGAAAAAGGACCTCTTTCAGGGGCTTTATATCAGACGAGCGGAAGAAGAGATAGCCCGCCAGCAAAACAGAACGCCATGGGAAGCCTCGCCCGTGCTCTATTTTGATTTTAATGCGAAAAATTACGCAGAACAAGGTACTTTGAAAAGGCGTATAGATTCGCAGTTAACGGGGTTCGAAAGGTTATATGGGGTTGAAAATAGACCAGAAGACTTAGAGGATCGCTTCATTAACCTTATTACGACCATCTACCAAAAGAATCAAAAACAGGTGGTGATCCTCGTCGACGAATATGACAAGCCGCTTCTCGAGACGGTGAATGATGAGGAGCTCAACGAAACCAACCGTTTGCTTCTTAAGGCTTTTTACGAGGTTCTTAAGCAATGTGACCGCTACATCCGTTTTGCCTTCCTGACAGGGGTTACCAAGTTCGGTAAGACGACGCTTTTTAGTGGGGTGAATAACCTGATCGATATCACCTTAGAAGACGACTATGCGGGTATCTGTGGTTTTACGGAGACCGAGCTTGATCTGTTTGCACCCGAAATAGAACGCCTTGCAGAAAAACAAAAGAGCTCGGTGGAAAAGGTGCGAGCACGACTTCGGAAAGAATATGACGGCTACTGCTTCTCAAGAAAGGGGGAGCGTGTTTACAATCCGTTTAGTTTGCTGAGGGTTTTGGTCAATGGCGAGTATAACTACTATTGGTTTGAAAGCGCGACGCCCTCTTATCTGGTGAATTACCTAAAGCGGACGAATGTCTTTATCCCAGACTTAGACAAAGGGTTGACCATCGGGGTCAACGCCATTCAAGACTTTCGTTACAACGATAATGAGAGCATCGTGCCTCTCCTTTTCCAATCAGGTTATCTTACGATTAAGGGCTACCTCTCGCAAGCCAATCTTTTCCGTTTAGGCTATCCGAATAAAGAGGTGAGGTTTGGCTTCCTCGAAGAGTTGCTCCCGCTTTATGCAGATCTCTCGCTAGATAAAATAGAACCCTCTGTGTGGGATCTCTATCAGCTATTGAATAAGGGCGATCTCGCTGGGGCAATGAAACAGATAGAGGGAATATTGGCGGGTATCATTTACGGCAATATTCCGAACTGCGAGGAAGGGCGCGCGTTGCGCGAACAGTATTACCAATCGGTGCTTTACACCGTCTTTATCTTGTTGGGCTTGCATGCGCAGTCGGAGGTGGTCTGTGCTACAGGGCGTATCGATATGGTGGTCACAACGCGCAAGCACGTCTATATTTTTGAATTTAAGGTTTCCACGGCGGGCACGGCGCAAGATGCCATCGACCAGATTAAGTCACAGGGGTATCTGAAAAAGTTTGCTCGTACCAAGCGTCCCGTCCATCTCGTCGGGGTAAGCTTTGACGAAAAGATGCGCAATGTCGGAGAATGGAAAGAAGAAGTGAGAGGGCGCGATGTGCCGTGAAATGCAAATCTCCCATGTGCGGCGCTTTTCGCTTTCCTACTTTTTTGTAACTTTGGGTTGTAGCTCTTACGCTACATCATAAAGAGGTCTCGAGTAAAAATAAGAGAGGAAAAGAAAGATGGAACTACCATTCTCAGAGTCGTACCGGATCAAGATGGTCGAACCGATACGCAAGAGTACACGCGAAGAACGTGAGGCTTGGCTTAAGAAAGCGCATTATAACGTTTTTCAACTCGAAGCAGAAGAGGTCTTTATCGACCTGCTTACCGACTCTGGAACGGGAGCTATGACCGATCGCCAGTGGGCGGCGATGATGGTGGGCGACGAGAGTTATGCCGGTTCGCGTTCTTTTTTTCATTTTAAGGACACTGTGACGCGGCTTACGGGCTTCCCCTTTGTGTTGCCTACACACCAAGGACGTGCTGCGGAGAATGTCTTCTTTTCGGCAACGGTAAAGAAGGATGCGGTCGTCCCTGGTAATTCGCACTTTGATACGACCAAGGGGCACATTGAGTCGCGTGGCGCCGTGGCATTAGATTGCACGGTCGACGAAGCGAAAGATACGCAACTGGAAGTCCCTTTCAAGGGGAACGTCGACATCAAGAAGCTCGAAAAGGCGTTGAAGGAGCATGCTGGCAAAATCCCGTTTGTCATCGTTACATGTACAAACAATACGGCTGGTGGTCAACCCGTGAGCATGCAAAACATCCGTGAGGTGGCAGAGCTCTCTCATCAGCATGGCATCCGCGTGGTGATGGATTCGGCGCGTTTTGCAGAGAATGCTTACTTCATCAAGATGCGTGAAAAGGGGTATGAGAACAAGACTATCAAGGAAATTTGCTTGGAGATGTTCTCTTACGTCGATGGGATGACCATGAGCGCGAAGAAGGATGCTATCGTGAATATGGGGGGCTTCTTTGCCACGAAGCATGCCGATTGGTACGATGCTGCCAAGGTCTTTTGTATCGTCAATGAGGGGTATATCACCTACGGTGGTATGAACGGTCGCGATATGGAGGCGCTTGCCGTTGGGTTGGATGAAAACACTGAGTTTGACAATCTCGATACGCGCATCCGCCAAGTCGCCTATTTGGGGGCAAAGCTCGATGAGTATGGCATCCCCTATCAGCGCCCCGCCGGCGGACACGCGATCTTTGTTGACGCGCTCCGGATCTTGACGCGTGTGCCTAAGGAAGAGTTCCCTGCGCAGACGCTGACCACCGAGCTCTATCTTGAGGCGGGGATTCGGGGTTGCGAAATCGGTTATATCCTTGCCGATCGTGACCCGAAGACGAAAGAAAACCGTTTCGGGGGGCTCGACCTCTTGCGTTTGGCCATCCCGCGTCGTACCTACACGAACAATCATATGGACGTGGTGGCAGCGGCGCTTAAGAATGTCTTTGATCGGCGTGACACGATAACGCGTGGGGTAAAAATCACGTGGGAAGCGCCCATTATGCGCCATTTTACTGTGCAGCTGGAAAAACTCTAGGAGTTCTTTTGTATTTTTGCCCAACGGAGTGTGTGACTGCACGCTCTGTTGGGTTTTGTTTTGAAGGCATTGCAGACGGATATAATCGGAGGAATGATATGCTTCGGTCGATGACGGGGTTTGGTAAGGGGACGGCGTCTAATGAGCGGTTGTCGCTTACTGTAGAGTTAAAGTCAGTGAATAGTAAGGTCTTAGATTTGGGAGGGTTGCGTCTCCCCTTGCGTTATCGGAGTCAGGAAGCATTGCTGCGCAACGAAATTGCCGAGGGGGTGGAACGAGGTAAGGTCGACCTGCAAGTGTCACTCTCGTGGCTTGAGGGGTGCGAACCCTTGTCTACGGGGCTCAATGGGGCGCAATTTGCGCATGTAGTGAACCTCTTAAAAGCCTCTTGCGAGAAGGAGGGGTTGCATTGTTCAGACGATGTAATCTTCTCTGCCGCTATGCAGTCAGAGGGGGTGTGGCATAAGGAGGACGAAAACGCCGACGAGCAGGAGTTTGCACTCTTACACCAAGCGCTCTTGCAAGCGATCGACGAGCTCAATGGCTTTCGTATTAAAGAAGCAGAGGCTACGGCGCGCGACTTTGCCGAGCAACTGAGAGTGATACGGGATGCTGCGGCGCATGTCGACGCGGTGAAGGATGCGCGTCCTGAGGTATTTCGGCTTCGTTTTGAAGAAGAATTAGCGCGACTGAAGGCAAAGGACGCGATAACGGTCGACGAAGGGCGGTTAGCCCAAGAGCTCTTTTACCACATCCAGCGTTTAGATGTGAATGAGGAGTTGAAGCGTCTGGCGCAACATTGTCTCACCTTTGAAGACTCTCTAGACAAGGAACGGTCGCAGGGGCGTAAGCTCAATTTCATCGCTCAAGAGATGGGGCGCGAGATGAATACGCTGGGCTCTAAGGCTTGTGACCAAGAGATACAACACTGGGTGGTGGTCATGAAAGACGCCTTGGAGAAAATCAAGGAACAGGTTCTGAATATCTTGTAAGCCATGGAAGAGACTCGTGTGACGACGTTAGGACAAGCACTGATTTTCTCAGCTCCGTCAGGGGCCGGAAAAACGACCCTCATACGTCACCTTTGTCAGGTATTTCCCAATCTTCGCTTTTCAGTCTCTGCGTGCAGCCGAGATCCTCGCGAGGGAGAGAAAGATGGCGTCAATTACTATTTCTTGCCAGAGTCGGAATTCCGTCGCCGTATTGAGCGCGGCGACTTCCTCGAGTGGGAGGAGGTTTATGCAGGAAGTTTCTATGGGACGTTGCGCAGCGAGGTGCAGCGTCTGTGGGGGCGTCAAGAGGTGGTGCTCTTTGATGTCGATGTGAAGGGGGCGCTTAATCTCAAGCGCTCATTGGGCGATTTGGCGTTGACTATTTTTATTGCCCCGCCGTCGCGCGAGGTGTTACGAGCGCGTCTCTTGGCGCGTGGCACGGAAAGCCCAGAATCGCTCGAGAAGCGGTTGGCGCGTTTTGACCTAGAGATGGCGCAACAAGCGATGTTTGACCGAGTGGTCGTCAATGACGAATTGGCGCGTGCCGAGCAGGAGCTGGAGGCGGTCGTTGGCGATTTTTTGGCGCGTCCACCGTTTGTTTAATCTATGGAGATTGCGCTTTTCTTCGGGACGTTTGACCCGTTGCATGTGGGGCACGTGGCGATCATGGGGCATGTGCTTAATATGTCGCTGGTCGAGGAGTTGTGGCTTGTGCCCTCGCCGCATAATCCGTTAAAGGAGTTTGTGGCGATAGCCCCTTATGCTGCTCGCGTGGCGGCGTTACGCGAGTCGTTGGCGTATTATGCCGATCCGCGATTGCGGATCTCGGAAATAGAGGCTGACTTGCCGCTCCCTTCCTATACGATTCGGACGTTGGAGCGTTTGGAGGTGCTGTTTCCCGAGCATCATTTTTGGTTGTTGATTGGGGGCGACTCGCTGCTCTCGTTGCCGCGTTGGTATCGAGGGGAAGAGATTGTGGCGCGTTACCCGATTTTGGTTTACCCACGGGGGGAGGTCGCCTCGATTCCATCGCAGTGGGCGACGGGGGGCGACATCCGTATGCTGGATGCGCCGCTACTCAATATTAGCTCGACCTACATCCGTGAGGGGAAGCGGCAGGGGAAAAATATGCGTTTTTTTGAAGCGCCTCGGCTTGAGTCCTCGCCGTCGGATTTTTGTCGTCCTGCATTGGTGTAGTTTAGCAAAAACTTCTTACCTTTGCCTCAAAATTGAGTGAGCGCGTGTGCGCAGTCTAGCAGTTAAGAAGTGCGAGAGTGGTAAAGAAATGGAGCAGTTAATTAAGATAGCCGAGCAGGCATGCGCACAAAATGTGCCACAGATGCCCTATTTTACAAGTGGCGACACAGTGAACGTATCTTATCGGATCAAGGAAGGAAACAAGGAGCGTATCCAGCAATATGCGGGTGTGGTGATACAGGTGCGTGGCGAGGGGATGAATAAACGCTTTACGGTGCGTAAGAATAGCTGTAAGGGGTTCTTTGTAGAACGCGTCTTCCCAATGAACTCTCCCTTTATTGCCGGAGTGGAAGTGTTGAAGGTGGGGGATGTGCGTCGTTCGCGTGTTTACTACGTTCGCCACATGAAGGGTAAGAAGCGTTTGGCTGAGCGTCTGCGTCGCCGTCCGACCAAAAAGGCGCTTGCGGCAGCTGCGTTGCTCGCACAACAGGCTGCACCTGCGCAGGCTTAGTCCTTTCGAAAAAATGTCTGTCGGTAGAAAATAAAAATAGTCAAAGGGGTACTGTTCTAACAAAAAAGTATTACCTTTGTGCTGTGAAAGAAAGGGGCTCCGTAGCATAACTGAATAGTGCACCTGACTACGGATCAGGAGGTTCCAGGTTTGAATCCTGGCGGAGTCACAGAGAGGAGGATACGCAGGTGTCCTCCTCTCTTTTTCTACGTGGATGGAGGTGCTAGGGGTGCGTGGCTCGTGCGGGCGAATAAAGGATCATCGCCTCGCGGCGCGAGTGGCGGTCTCGTGGGTTTACGACAATCTGCAAATAATTATTACCTTTGCAACGGTTGAACATGTGGGGTGGGGCAGGATGCCCCTTTTTTTGTAGCAGAGAACGTCCAGGGGGGCGGTGAGTATGGGGATTGTCTTGTCAGAGGTCGAAGAGTGGCTTGCTGAGTATGCGGCACGAGCGGGGGCTCTTTTCTTCGTGGATGTGAGAAGCGAAGATGGGGGCGAGTCGCTCGTCGTCGAAGCAGATACGGAGGCGGGGATTTCCTCTGATGAGTGTGCGGCACTTTGCTCGTATCTTAGCGAGAAGAGTGAGCAGGCGGGGTGGGATGTTGCAATTATGGTCTCCTCGCCAGGGTTGACGACTCCGTTACGGCACGTTCGTCAGTATGAGAAAAATATAGGACAGACTGTCGAGGTCGTCTCCGGCGAGGAGAAGTTGGTGGGGCAGATAACCCATGTCTGGCGCGAAGGTTTCACGTTGAGCTTTGAGACAAAGGAGCGCCAAGAGGGGCGGAAGCGTCCGGTATTGGTGCAACAGACACGAGACTATTTGTTTAGCGGCTCGCAGAGGGTGACTATTAAGTTGGGAAAAAGGTAGAGATGAAGAGCTCGGATTTAATCCAGTCGTTTGCAGAGTTTAAGGATCAGAAGAATATCGATCGGGAGACTATGAAGGAGATCCTCGAGGATGTCTTTCGTGCGATCTTAATTAAGAATTACGGCTCTGACGAGAACTATGATGTGATTATCAACGTCGATAAGGGAGACTTTGAGATATACCGGATTCTGGAAGTGGTGGCAGATGAGGACTTTACCGACGAGAACCGACAGATCCCTCTCTCGAAGGCGCGCCTAGCCGCCGATGACTACGAGATCGGGGAGGAATATACTGAGCAAATAAAGGTAGAGCAGTTTGCGCGTCGTAATATATTGGCTATTCGCCAGAACCTCGCCTCTCGCATCACGGAGATGGAGCGTAATAATCTTTTTGAACGCTATCAGAAACGTCTGGGCTTGTTGGTTACAGCCGAGGTCTATCAGATTCGCAAGCGGGAGATCGTTTTGCGAGATGATGATGAGAACGAGCTTATCTTACCGAAGTCGGAACAAATCCCCTCGGATTACTTCCGCAAGGGCGATAGCGTGAGAGCCGTAGTGGATCGCGTGGAGGTCGGTCGGAGCGCACCGCTGGTCTTTGTTTCGCGTACGTCGCCTCGTTTTTTAGCGTGTCTTATGGAGCTAGAAGTGCCGGAAATTTTTGACGGTTTGATCACGATTAAGAAGGTGGTGCGCATCCCAGGCGAACGGGCTAAAGTCGCCGTAGAGTCTTATGATGATCGCGTTGACCCAGTGGGCGCTTGTGTCGGAATGAAGGGATCGCGTATCCATGGGATTGTGCGAGAGTTGCGCAATGAGAATATTGATGTCATAAGCTATTCGTCAGATCCGCGTGTCTATGTCACTCGCGCGTTGAGCCCCGCCAAACTGACGCGTTTGGAGATGAAGGATGATGGGCATACGTTGGAGGTCTTTCTTAAGCCCGACCAAGTGTCGTTGGCAATTGGTAAGAATGGCTATAACATCAAGTTAGCGAGTGAGTTGACGGGTTACAAGATCGATGTCTTCCGCGACTCAGATAATGAGATGGAGGACGACTATAATCTCGAGGAGTTTGCCGACGAAATCGAGCCTTGGATTATCGATGTCCTCAAGAGCGTGGGGTGTGACACTGCGCGGAGTGTTTTGAAGATGACCCCTGAGTTCCTTATCCAGCGTACGGATCTGGAGGAGGAAACCATTAACGAGGTTTTGCAGATCCTCCAACGGGAGTTTGATGAATAGTGCCAACGTAAGTTGTCAGAGTAGTTTTTTGGGAATAGCTTTATTTCGCGTTGTATGACAGAGAAGAAGAAAAGTCCGCGGCTCAACGCCTTGGTGCGAGATTATGGAGTCGGCTTAAATACGTTGGTCGAGTTCTTGGCAAAACACGGTTTCGAAGTAGAAGCGAACCCGAGTCTGAAAATCGACGAGGCAGCGTATGATGTGATCGTTAAGGAGTGGGGGCTTCCTAACAATAGTAAAAAGAGTGACTCGGACGAGGAGAAAAGCTCCGCACCTTCGCGTACCTCGAAGAGCTCCGCAGGGGCAAAAAAGGTCGTGAAGAAAACACCGACGACGGAAGAGGCGTCGACAGCTGCTGCCCCACAGGTGGTCTCTACCGAGATACCGAAGGTCGCTTTGAAGGTCAAAGGGAAAATCTCTTTGGAGCAGGAAAGTGTCGTTGAGTCAAACACCCCTGCGGCAAAGCCTAGTCCGAAAAAGCCTCAACAGCATGTGTCAGATAACACATCTTCGGAGAAAGTGTCTGTCGAGGAGGAGGTTGCGCGCCCCACAGATAGCCTGAAGGAGGCGGAAAAGAAACAGGAGGCACAATCTCAACCCAAGGAGGCGGTTGAGAATCCTTCGCTAGAGAGTGTCAAGCAGGAAACGCAGGCGTCGACCGAGCTTGTTGAGAAAAAAACTTCAGAACAAGTTGTGACGAAGGCAGACACTTCGCCTGAAAGCAAGACGGTGACGGGGGGGGGCGAAGCAAAAGTCGAAACTGTGACTCAGGAGAACGAGAAGGGCGCGACTAAGTCAGAAAAAGAGGGCGTTGAGCCCAAGAAAGAGGGCGGTGGGGTATCGTCGTCTACGGTGGCTTCTGAAATGGGAAATAAGAAACACGAACCCGAGTTTGTCGAGACTCGTACGCCGCATGTGCCACAACCTAAGGTGCTTCGTACGATAGATTTGACGGAACAGTCGTCGCGGAATGGGAAGCGCAAGCAGTATGAAGCCAAAGTTGAGACGCCTGTCGAAGCGCCGAAGCCCATGGTCGAAGAAAAGCGAGAGACGACGCCAGTAGTCGAAAAACCGCAAGAGGGTAGCGCTACAGAGGAGGTCTTCCGCACCAATGTCACGAAGTTAGCAGGCACGACGGTGGTCGGTAAAATTGATTTGACTTCGCTAGAGGAGAAGACACGTCGGAAGCCGGAAGCGAGTGCTACGCCGGGAGGAGCTATTCAGAAACGGCGTCGGAGAAAGAAAATCGGGAGTAGTGAAGATGTTTATACCACCACCTCCTCATCTCCTTCTCAAGGGGGGGGCAGTGGACATTCGTCGCAACAACAGAATTTTAAGAATAACGCGCCGCAACAGCGAGATAATGATCGCCGGAATAAAAAGAAGGTGGTCAAGAAGCCCGAACCGCAGCCCGAGATAACTCGCGATGTGATCGAAGAGCGTTACAAGGAGACGCGCGCGAGGATTACGGCACGCGAGAACGCACGCTCAAAGGTGGCTAAGTTGCGCAAGGAAAAGCGGAGTCTGTTGGAGGTGCGCCGAGAAGAAGAAAACTTGCGGAACGAGGAGGCGCGTCGTACGTTACAAGTGAGTGAATTCGTCTCTGTGAATGAGCTTGCGGGGATGATGGAGGTGCCGGTGACCGAGGTTATTGATGCGTGCTTGAGTCTTGACTTGATGGTCTCGATCAACCAGCGTTTGGATGGAGAGGCTTTGGTGCTTGTCGCTGATGAGTTCGGTTTTAAGGTTGAGTTTGTGGGTCCCACGTTGGAGGAAGAGCTTAGTGCGGAAGAGGACAAGCCGGAGGATCTCGAGCCACGTGTCCCGATTTTTACGGTCTTTGGTCATGTCGACCACGGTAAGACTTCGCTTTGTAGTTATATTACCAAGCGTCCCAAAAAGGAAGAAGGAGGGATTACGCAGAGCATCACGGCGGATAATGTCACGCTCCCGAGTGGGGAACGTATGGTGCTCGTGGATACTCCAGGGCACGAGGCTTTTACCGCAATGCGTTCGCGTGGGGCGAAGATCGCCGATGTGGCGATTATCGTGATCTCTGCCGTGGAGGGGGTACAGCCGCAGACGGTCGAGGTGATGAATCATGCTGCAAGTAACGGTGTCCATATGGTCTTTGCGATCAATAAGATCGATATGCCAGAAGCCAACCCTCGTCGCGTTATGGACGAATTAGCCAATATGAATTATTTGGTCGAGGAGTACGGCGGTAAATATCAGTGTCAGGAGATTTCTGCGCGTCAGGGCACTAATGTTGATAAGCTGTTGGAAAAGGTGCTTCTTGAGGCGAGCCTTATGGATTTGAAGGCGAACCCGAAGCGCCACGCAGATGCCGTGGTCTTGGAAGTCTCGCAAAAGCTCGGTTTAGGTGCATGTGTAAACGTGATTGTGCGTAACGGAACGTTGCACAAAGGCGACCGTATCGTGGCGGGTCAGTATTATGGACGCGTTCGTTCGTTACACCTGCCGACGGATAGTGATAACTCAAAAGGCGTTTTGTCGGCAGGACCTTCTACGCCGGTGATGGTGATTGGTTTGAACGGTAAGCCTCAGGCTGGAGACCATTTGCTGGTGGTGGATACAGACAAGCAGGCGCGAGATATGGCCACGAAGATCGGTCGGATTCGTCGTTTGCAGAAGATGAACTCAGAGAAACCGATCACTTTGGACGAATTAGGGCGTCGTATCGCATTGGGGGATTTCAAGGAACTGAAGCTTATCATCAAGGCGGATGTGGATGGGTCTGTTGAGGCACTTTCGGATGCGCTTTTGAAGCTCTCTACACCCGAGATCAATGTCTCTATTATCTATAAAGGGGTGGGTCAAATCACGGAATCGGATGTGGCGATGGCGAAGTCGTCTGATGCTGTGATTGTGGGCTTCCAAGTCCGACCGAATACGGAAGCTAAGCGCGCGGCGGCAGACAATGGTATCGATATCCATCTCTATTCTGTCATCTATGATGCGATTGAGGAGGTGCAGCAAGCCATGGAGGGGATGTTGGCACCAGAGGTGAAGGAAGAGATTTTGGGAACGGCCGAGGTCAAGGAGCTGTTCCATATTTCAAAAGTGGGGACTATTGCGGGTTGTTTGGTGCGAGAAGGCAAGATTTTGCGTGGAAGTAAGGTGCGCATTATCCGAGATGGGATTGTGGTTTACACGAGCGAATTATTGACGCTGAAACATTATAAGGACGAGGCGAAAGAGGTCTCCGTAGGGCAAGATTGTGGTATGAGTGTTAAGAACTACAATGACATTAAAGTCGGAGACCTTATCGAAGCTTACCGCGAGACCGAGGTAAAGCGAGTCTTGGCTTAAGTTTTGTATCATTGGGTTTGGTGGTGCATGGTTCAGGGTGTCACTAAGGTAAACACAGCTACGGAGCGGCAAGATGAATAACAGTGCTTTGCATGCCCTTTCTCCTTTGGATGGGCGTTATGAGTCTAAAACGAGAGAACTGCGGGAGTACTTTTCGGAGTATGCCCTGATCCGTTATCGCCTCATTGTAGAGGTTGAGTATTTCATAGCGCTTTGTGAGCTACCGTTACCGCAGCTTGCAGATTTCCCTAAGGCGTCATTTGACGATCTGCGGGCACTCTATCAAGATTTTAATGATGCGCAAGCCTTGCTCATCAAAGCGATAGAGAAGCAGACGAACCATGATGTCAAGTCGGTCGAGTATTACCTTCGGGATAAGTTTGCCGAGTTGGGGTTGGAGCGTTACGCCGAATTTGTGCATTTTGGGCTAACGAGTCAAGATATTAACAATACGGCTTTCCCCTGTATGCTCAAGGAGGCAATCCAACAGGTTTATTACCCTCAATTGCTAGACTTGTTACAGCGTTTAGATGCTTTGGTTGACGCGTGGAGCGCTGTCCCGATGTTGGCGCGTACGCATGGTCAACCTGCCTCGCCTACGGTGTTAGGTAAGGAGATTGGGGTTTATACGTCGCGGTTGCGTGTCCAGCTCCAGCATTTGCGGAGTATCCCAGCGTCTGCCAAATTCGGCGGCGCAACGGGGAATTTCAATGCGCATCATGCTGCTTATCCGTTTGTGGATTGGGAAATGTTTGCCAATCACTTTGTGAACGATCGTTTGGGGCTGACGCGTTCGGAGGTAACGACACAAATAGACAACTACGACAATCTTGCCGCAATATTTGATGCGCTCCGTCGTATCAATACCATCTTGATTGATTTTGCTCGGGATATGTGGATGTATATCTCGATGGATTATTTTCGACAGACGATTGTCGCCAATGAGGTGGGTTCTTCTGCGATGCCTCATAAGGTGAACCCGATCGACTTTGAGAATGCGGAGGGGAATCTCGGGGTCGCCAACGCCGTTTTTGAGCATCTTTCGTCGAAGCTCCCAGTGAGTCGTTTACAACGCGACTTGACTGATAGCACTGTGATTCGGAATATTGGTGTCCCGTTGGGGCATACCTTGATTGCGCTTCTCTCGTTGAAGAAAGGTTTGGGGCGCATTTCGCTTCATCGGGAGGTCATAGACCGAGATCTTGAAATGCATTGGGAGGTTGTCGCCGAGGGGTTTCAAGTGATTTTGCGTCGCGAGGGGATTGTCGGGGCATATGAGATCTTAAAAGGCTTGTCGCGTCGCGAGGTGCGCCCGAATCGGGAAACGCTAGAGGCGTTTATTGACACGCTTGACGTCCGTCCAGAGGTTAAGGAGGAGTTGCGAGCGTTAACGCCGTTTACCTACATCGGTATTTTGCCCCATGCGTTGACCTCGGAGCATGAGAAGTAATGAAAGATTTGAAGCGTTTGCTGCGTTATGTGCTTCCTTATAAGTGGCGAGCCGTTGCGAATATCGTTTTTAATGTCTTAGGCGCATTCTTCTCTCTCTTCTCCCTTTCGCTGATGATCCCCTTTTTGGGGGTTCTTTTTGGAACGTTGCCGCTCGTAGAACAATGTCCGGAGTTCCACTGTAACTTGGAAGCGGCGACGGGGATCATCTATTTCTATATCAGTGAGGTGATCCGTCTTTATGGGCGAGGGTGGGCTCTGTTTGTGGTGATTGCGTTTATCTGTGTCAATGCGTTGCTGAAGAATCTGTTTAATTACCTTGCTTCGTGGCACTTGGCACCTATTCGTTTGGGGATCGTGCGTGATATTCGCAATGATCTCTTTCACAAGATCCTCGAGCTCCCGCTCGGCTATTATTCAGAGGAGCGTAAGGGGGATATTATGAGCAAGATGTCGAACGACGTCGGGGAGATCGAGTACTCGATAATGCGTTCGATGGATATGCTTTTTAAGCAGCCCATCATCATCATCGTGCACCTTGCGGGGTTGTTGATAGTGAGTGTGAAACTCACGCTTTTTGTCTTTATCCTGCTCCCTATTTCAGGGTTTATTATCGGACGGATTGGTAAGAACTTGAAACAGAGCTCTGCGTTGACGCAACAGAGTTTGGGGTCGCTGTTTACTATTATTGAAGAAACGCTGGGGGGGCTTCGGATTGTAAAGGCTTTTAACGCAGAAAAACGCAGCTATCAGCGCTTCTGTAAGGAGAACAACCACTACACTCGTATGGCTTTGTTTATCAATCGGCGTCAAGATTTGGCAAGCCCGTTAAGTGAGTTCTTAGGCACTGTGGTGATGGGGGGGCTGTTGTGGTATGGCGGAAGTTTGGTCTTTTCGACCGAAGCGAGCCTGAGCCCTGAGGCGTTGATCGGGTATATGGGGCTTTTCTATATGATATTGAACCCCGCGAAGTCGTTCTCTTCTGCTTATTTTAGCTTGTTAAAAGGTTTTGCTTCTGCCGAGCGAGTAGACTCAGTGTTAGGAGCACAGAACCCGATACAATCGCCCGCTTCTCCGTTACCCGCGCCTTCGTTTAGAGAGGAGATTGAGTATCGCGATGTGCATTTCTCTTATGACCAGCGGGAAATTTTGCATGGTCTCTCTTTGAAAATAAAGCGAGGCATGACGGTGGCGCTGGTGGGGCAATCGGGAGCTGGGAAGACGACTTTTGTCGATCTATTGCCGCGTTTTTACGACGTAACCGCTGGGGGAATCTTTTTAGATGGTCATGATATCCGAGAGTATCGGGTTACTGACCTGCGGGCGTTGATGGGGAATGTAAACCAAGAACCGATCTTGTTTAACGACACGTTTTACAACAATATCGCTTTTGGGGTAGAACAGACGACAATGGCCGAGGTGGAGCGAGCTGCGCGAATCGCCAATGCTCACGAGTTTATCATGGAAACGGAACAGGGCTATGACACGCGGATCGGCGATCGTGGTGGGCGTCTTTCCGGAGGTCAGCGTCAGCGTTTGAGTATTGCGCGAGCGATACTTAAAAACCCTCCGATTATGATTTTAGATGAGGCTACCTCTTCGTTGGATACCGCCTCAGAGCGTTTGGTACAAGAAGCGTTGGAGCATCTTATGGAGAATAGGACGTCGATAGTCATTGCGCACCGTTTGTCTACGATTAAGCGTGCCGATCTGATATGTGTGATGGAAGAGGGGCGGATCGTAGAGATGGGAAAACATCAAGAGTTGCTTGATTTAGGCGGAGCATACGCGCGTCTGTATAACATGCAGCGCTGGTAGTGTTGCGGGGGGGCTGTGTCGTGTAATATTTTCTTAACTTTGTTTCTGAGGTTGGGAGCGTAGGTTAGGACGAAACTGGGTAGGCTGTGGAAAGAGCGGATGATTTGTCGCGTTTTGTGACAGCGCTTCGTACGTATACGACGTATGATCTGAGTGACTATTCGGATCGTTCGTTGTTGCGGCGTCTTTATAAAGTTCTTGATGACGAACGGCTTTCGATCGATGAGTTGATTGGGAATATTGCCAAGGATTCTGCTTACGGAGAGCATGTTGTGGAAGCAATAACCGTCAATACAAGTGAGTTGTTTCGCGATCCCTCGGTTTGGCTTCTGCTGCGCTCTCGTATTTACCCGAAATTTAAGACTCAAAACTACCTCAATATCTGGCATGCGGGGTGCTCGATGGGACAAGAGGTCTATTCGAATCTCATGTTGTTGAATGAGTTGGGGTTATATGAGAAGGCGCGCGTTTATGCGAGTGATATCAATCATAAGATATTGGCGGCGGCGCAATTAGGGGAGTACCGCTATCGGTTTAATTTGTCGTATCTGGATAACTTTGACCTTGTTATCAATACGAATCCGTTGAACTATGAGGAAAAGTTGTGTGTCCCCTATTCCAAGTATTTTGCTATTGACGAGGTGAAAGACCTTATCCGGATTCATGAGCCCTTGCGCAAGAAACCAACTTTCCGAGCTAATGATTTGGTGAAGGGAGTGAACCCTTTCTTTGTGCGTTATGATGTGATCTTTTGCCGGAATGTGTTGATCTATTTCAACACCGCATTGCAGAATAAGCTGTTCGAGGTCTTTTATCGGAATCTGTATCCGGGAGGGATACTCGTTCTCGGGGCTCATGAGTCTATTTTAGGCTCATGGGCAGATCGTTTTGAGCGTGTCTCTCAAGTCTATATGCGTAAGGATTAGAGGTATGAAGGACTACATATTACGCATCTTTCGCGCCTTATATGGTCGCTGGGTGCTTGTGCGATCTCGGGTAATGATGATGGGGAGTCTCATTGTCTTTCTCGGCGTGTGTCTTTTCATATTTGAGCGTTTGGTATATAGAGAATCTCATGAGCAGTTGTCTCGGACGTTAGAGAGTTTTGCACAGAAATTCTCTCAGACGTTGGAGATGCTCGACGTTGATCTCCGGCATTTGGATTCGGTACAGTATCAGAGCCTTCGTGGACTTTTCCGTGACCCGATGTATGGCTCAACGGGTTACCCTTTCGTCGTTCAGATGACAGGGCAGATTAATTTCCACTTCTTTAGGGATGGCGATCGTCTCTCGCGCGAGGTTTTAGATCAGATGTCGTCGGCACCTAGTCGCCGAGGTCGTATCCGCGTGAATTTTGGGGAGACGGCGGATGCAGAGAAGGATATCATTTTCACGTTCGTGAGAGACTTAGATTGCTTTCTTGCTATTGAGGTGTCTGATAAGGTCTTTGACGCAACGATGAATGGATTGCGTGTTTATAGTTGGTTGTTTTTCTTTTTTGGGAGTCTCTTGGTGTGGTTTGTCCTTTCGTATAATGCGAGAAAAGAAGGGGCTTTTTATAAGTTATTGCAGAATAACTTGTCGGATCTCTCGGTGGGAATTTTGCCGGAGCGTATGCCTATAAAAGAAGGGTCAGATATGCAAGGTCTTGCCACCTCTTTCAACCAAGTTGTCGATAATCTTGCCACTACCACGTCGTTTGTGCAGCGGATGGTTGAGAATGATTTGACCTCGGAATATACGCCTCTTGGCTTACGTGATGAGTTGGGTAATACGCTGTTGGCATTGCGTTCAAATTTGCAAAAGCAGGAGACTGAGGCCGCTCACATTAAGGAGGAAGAGCGCATCCGTAGTTGGAGTAACGAAGGCTTGGCTGAATTCGCGAAACTCTTGCGCGAGAACAGTAATGATACGAGTCAGCTGGTGGAGATTGTCTTACAGCGCGTGGTCAATTACTTAGATGCTACTCAGGGAGGTCTTTTTATCGCAGAGGAACGCAAGACGGGAACGGTTTTGCATTTAGCAGCAGCATTTGCTTATAATCGTAAGAAGTATATGCAACAAGATTTGGCTTTGGGAGAGGGGCTTGTTGGAACGTGTGCTATCGAACGCGAGATTGTGCATATCGATGTGTTGCCGCCAGAGTATTGTGATATTACTTCAGGTATTGGGAATATCCCCCCCAAGGAGTTGTTGATTGTGCCGTTGAAGACAGATGATGCGCTTTTAGGGGTTTTGGAGCTTGCTTCTTTGAAGGGTTTCGCGCCCTATATGGTCAATTTTGCGCAACTGCTCTCTGTGAGCATTGCTCAAACTTTGCAACAGGCGCAGAGTACGCAGCGGACGGCAGAGCTCTTAAAGCAGTCACAGGAGCAACGGGAAGCGATGCGTTCGCAGGAGGAAGAGATGCGTCAGAACCTTGAAGAGATGCAAGCCACGCAAGAAGAGATGACGCGTCGCACGCAGGAGTTTGAGGTGTTGCAATATGTGGTGGATAGTACGCTCTATTATGCTGAATTTGGCGAAGATGGGCGTTATATTCGTGGGAATCGTCGTTTAGAGGACTATTTTCATCAATTAGGAATTACGGAGTTCGCAGGCACGCTCTTTGCGAATCTCATCGATTGGTCTCTTATGGGGAGCGAGGAAGGGGAAACGCCCGAGCGATTCTGGAGAAATATCGTTAGTGGAAGTCTTCAGACAAAGCGACTTTCATTAAAGGGGGATTCTACGCGGTCGCTTTATTGTTCGTTTACTGTGTTGGCGTCAGATGGGCTCAATCGTGTCTACATGATCGGACAGGCGATGTCTGCGGAGTACTCGGCATAGTAGAAACAAGACGTGAGGTCTCTAAAAGATGTTTGTTTCGGAGAACCAAGATTTGGGAATAAAGGAGACTCGGATGGTTGTTGCTGCGATCCGAGTGGGGCATGGTGATGATTTTACAGATTTCAATCTTGGTGTTTTGAGTCGTCGTTTTGCGATGGTGATGACTCGTCTTGGCGTGCGTCAGGTTGATACGTTGTGTGATATTCTTTCGGGGGGAGATGCTCGTTTTTATGATCGTTTTCTTGCAGAGCTTGTGCCTCCGACGACGGAACTTTTGCGCGATCCGACCTTTTGGAAATTATTAAAAGAGGAGATTCTCCCTATGCTATTAAAGCAGTTTGGGGAACTCCGAATCCTTCAACTTGCCTTGGGGTCGGGCGAGGAGTTGTATTCTTTATTGATTGTGTTGCACCTATTGGGGGTGCGAGATCGAGTCTCTATTTCGAGTGCTTATGCGTGTGAACAGAATCTGTCGTTAGTCCAGGGCGGTCTCTTGTCAACTAGGCGTAAAGATTTGGATGAGAATAACTTCCATGCGCTGGGTACACAGAGCCCGTATGACGTCTTTGTCGATTCTGAGCGTGACATCCCAGCTTTCCGAGTCGAATATTTGCAGGGTGTGCGCTTTTTTAGACTGTCGCCGGAGTTCTCTTTACAGAAAGAGGGGGTGTTTCATCTCATTTTGTGTCGGAATCAATTCCTTTATTTTAATCCTCAACTCGGGATTCGCAATATGGTGGTTTTGTTCCGTAGTTTGGTGGGTGGTGGTGCTCTCGCCTTGGGCACTAAGGAGAACTTGGAAAGTTATCAGAATGATAGTACATTTACAGTATTAAACGGAGACGAAAGTCTTTATAGGAAGCGACTGTAGTGGGGACGCGTTATAAGGTTGTGGTAATCGGCGGTTCGGCTGGAAGTTTTCAGGTAGTGGTGCGCATTTTGCAATCACTGCCTAACTCGTTTTCGCTGCCGCTCATCTTGTGCCTACATCGCTTGAAACATGTCCGTACGGGCTTTGAAGAGGCTCTCTCGTTGCGTTCTACAATTCCGGTTATTGAACCGCATGACAAGGACAATATTCGAGCGAGAGTGGCTTATTTAGCACCATCAAACTATCATTTGTTTGTCGAACTCGGGAATCGTTTTTGTCTTTCCACGGAGGAGGTCGTGAATCATTCTCGTCCCTCCATCGACCTCACTTTTTTCTCTGTAGCGCGGGTGTATCGGGAACACGCTTTGGGGATTATCCTCTCTGGAGCGAATCGGGATGGCGCGATGGGATTGGCGCGTTTGAAGCGAATGGGAGGCACGGCGATCGTACAAGATCCTACCGAATGTGAAGTTCGGACGATGACAGAGGCTTCGTTGCAATTGACCTCGGTTGATGCGGTGCTTTCGACGGAGGGTATTATACAGTATCTGAAAGATTTGAGCTTGTGAGCTATGGCAAAGAGTGAGGTGAAGCGTCTGCGTAGCATACGTCAGTATCTGTTGATTAGCCTTTCTTTTCTCTTGAGTGGGGGCATCATTCTATTAGCGTATCGACCTGCAGAGGGTCTTGCGCCTCAGTATTGGGCAATTGTGTTATTGAGTATTGGTTTGATTGCCGTTTTGGTCTATCAGATACGGGTGACTCGTGGAGAGATTGATCGGCGGGAAGAGGGAGAAAGGATGATACAGGCTCTTTCGGAAGAGAACGGTGAATTGGAGCGGCAACTGAAACTCTTGAAAGATGAAAAGGAGCAGGGGAAAAATGACTTGCGGGATCGTAATCAGCAACTCTCAGATCTCCTATCGCAACTCAAGGGAGATACGCGTGCGGCGTATCTCGATTCGTATTTTCGCCTTCTAGGCACTCAATGGGAGCTGATGCAGGGGCTGTTGTTCATGAAACATGACGATGGTGTCTATCGGATAGAAGCGCGTTATGCTTATTTCAGCTCCGCGGCAGATTTAGAGTTCCGAGTGGGAGAAACCTTGTTGGGACAAGTCGTGAAGGAGAATAACCCTCTTTTTCTGGAAGGTGTGGAGAGTGAGAGTATTATAGTGGGGTCGGGGACGGGGAGTTCTAAACCGTGTAGTTTGTATATGCTCCCGATAATGGGTAGCGAAGGGGGCGAGTCTTCGCAAGGGGTCTTTGAATTAGCTTTTGTGAAGACGTTGGATATGGATGCGCGGGATATGTTGACACGTTTTACCGATCGTGTTGTCCAAGAAATTGAAAAGAGGTTCTAATGGATAAGATTACGGTGTCCTCTGTTGTCAAGTTCTGGCAGTGGCGTTTGAGATCTCGAGATATTGGGATCTCGATTCTGCTGTTTTGTATAAGTTGCTTCCTTCTTGCCATGTGTTGGGTGTTAGCGGCGGCTTCGCTCAATGGCGAGTTTAGTCTTTCTACCCTTTTGTCTTTGCATGGTAAGCAACCGTTGCTTTTTTTGGTGGATCTCTTCCCTTTGGGAGTGGCTTTGGGTTTCTTGTTTGTCCAGTCGCGAAATTCTCAATTGATTCGCAAACTTGAGGAACAGAATGCGGCACAAAGTCTGAGCATTGAAGAAAAAGCAGATTTTGCGACTGCTATTGGGGATGGTAAATATGACACGAATCTTGTCTTACAGGGAGGGGAACGCGACCGTTTGGGGACGTCATTGTTGCGCATGCGCGATAATCTGCTCGCGAATACGCAGAAAGAGAATGAGCACTCGTGGGTCGCGAAAGGTAAAGAGGATATCGCTTATGTGTTGCGTATGTATACCAACCTCCAAGAATTAGGTTATGAGGTCTTGAAGAAGTTGGTCGCGTACATCAATGTGGTGCAAGGGGGCTTATTCTTGTATGACGAGGAGAAGGAGCGACTTTTGGGATTGGCTACGTATGCCTACAATCGGGAAAAGTTGAACCATTTGGAGTTTGCGATTGGTGAGGGTCTTGTGGGGCAATGTGCTTACGAACGAGGCATTATCCATCGGACGGAGATCCCATCGGATTATGTCTCGATCACTTCGGGTATATTGGGGGATGCGCGTCCGAAGAGCATCCTTTTGGTGCCGCTTATTACAGATGAACGCTTACAGGGGGTTATTGAGTTTGCCTCGATACAGGTTTCGTTTAGTGAGCGAGATATTCGTTTCTTAGAAGAGGTCGGCGAAACTATTGCGCGCGTGGTGTTTAACTTGAGAATCAGCCAGAAAACGGAGGCTTTGCTTCATGAGGCGCAGCAGATGACCATAGAGCTTCGTGCTAACGAAGATTTGTTGCGTCAGAATGCTGAAGAGATGCAGAAAACGCATGAGGAGTTGGAGCGGTCAAATATCCAGCTCGAGGCAAAGATTAAGGAGGCGGAGAATGCGCAAAAGAGGCTTCACTCTCTTTTAGAGAATGCGAGTGAAGTCATTACAATTTACAACAAGGAGAAGAGTATAACCTATATCAGTCCGTCAGTTACAACCATCTTGGGGTATACGCCTCAGGAGATGATGGATGGGAAGGATCGCGAGCGTTTGACGCAGGAGGGGGTGGGAATATTGGATAATATGTTTGAGGCACTCATTGCGGTGCCTCATGAAGCCGTGACGTGCCAATATATCTTTATGAAAAAAGATGGCGTGAAGGTCTTTATGGAGGTCACGGGGCGGAATCTTTTAGAGGATCCCGCGATTCGTGGACTGATTCTGAACTCTCGAGATATTACGGAGCGTCTTCGTGCGGAAAAAGAGGAACGCATGAAGAGCAAGATGCAGTCACTTTCGGAGAACTCGGTGGATATGATTATTCGCCTAAATCCGGATGGACAGTTCTTTTATGCTAACCCGATTGTGTCTCGTTTCTTTGGAGTGCCTGTTGCGGAGGTTGTGGACAAGAATCTTCTTGAGGTTAGTATGCCAGATGTGCTTCGGGAGAGTATCGCGAATGCAGTACAGGCTGTGGCTTCTAGTCAAGAGAAGTGGGAGCAGGAGGTCTCAATCGATCGCGATGGGGAGCAACTTATCTTAAAGCTTTTGGCAATTCCTGAGTTTGAGGAAGGGCAGTTAGAGACGATTCTGTTGGTGGGGCATGATGTGACGGAGGCTAAGCGTATAGAGAACGAAATTCAGGAGAAGAGTCACAAGATTCAGGAGAGTATCAATTATGCGAAGCGGATTCAGTCTTCTATTTTACCGGATATGAAGTTGATACAGCAGTATTTCCCTAAGTCTTTTATGTACTATCGTCCTCGGGATGTGGTTAGTGGTGACTTCCCTTGGATTTTTGTTAAGGGAGATAATATCTATATCGCGGCTGTTGATTGTACGGGGCATGGTGTGCCAGGGGCATTGCTTTCTTTTATTGGGTTCTTCACGCTCAATAATGTGGTGGATCATGACGCCTCTTATAGTGCGGGTAAGGTATTAGACCTTTTGCATGCGGGGGTTCGGAAAACTTTGCGTCAAGAACGAGCAGATGCCGATGCGCGTGATGGGATGGATATTGCCTTGTGTAAGATTGATTTGAAGCGGATGCATATGGAGTATGCTGGGGCGCATCGCCCCTTATATTTCGTGCGCGAGGATTCGCTTGAAGAATATAAAGGGGATCGTCGTGCTATTGGAGGGATTCCCAATGCACGTAAGCCGGAAGGGGAGTTTACAAACTATAGTTTGGATTTGAAGCCAGGGGATCGGATCTTTTTCTTCTCTGACGGTTTGCCTGACCAACAGGGAGGTGAGAGCGGGCAAAAAAAGTATAGTCCGCAACATATAAGAGAGGTTCTCGTAGAGCAACGAGAACTATCTATGGCTCGCTTGGCGCAGTTTATCGAAGAGGACTTCTTGCGCCATCGGGGTGTTTGGAAACAAATGGATGATGTCTTGCTGATAGGTATAGAGTTCTAATTACCTTTGATGCGGAAAAAGAGGTGAGGTCATGTCGCAAGTGAATGTAAATAACTATCTTGAATTCGTGGAGCAAGAGTATCATAAGCTCGGCGGAGGGGAGGTTATGTTGGCCTATGAGGGCGAAGTCTCGCAGTCTTTGATTTTAGCTTTAACGGGCTTGATCGAGTTGGAGATTGTCAAGGCGGGTGAGGAAGCGAAGCTACAGAAGCAGCTTTTTCACACTCTTGTCGAGGGATTGCAGAATATCATGAAGCATGCAGACCCGCTCGAGGGGGAGCGGACGTCGATGTTTAGTGGACGTGGAGTGGTTATGTTGATCCGTTCGGTGGAATTTTATTACGTTTTTGTTGGAAACATAGTCTTAAGTTCGCGCGTTGCAGATATGAGCGCTCGTCTCGAGCGTCTTAAGCAAGCCAATGATGACGAGCTTAAGGCGATGCACCGTGCGAGTCTGAAGGGTAATGAAATCTCAGATAAGGGTGGGGCGGGGCTTGGCTTGATAGATATGGCGAGAAAGGTTAGCGAGATCGACTACCTTTTTGCAGAGGTCAATTCGGATCGCCAGTTCTATTTGTTGAAACTGAAGTTAATGCGTAAGATATAAACGAAAGGAGTAGCTAGAAATGGAGGTAATCAAGATCCAGGGGACAGATGATACCCCAACTGTGACGTTAGAGGCAGACAAGGGATTGTTTGAAATTTCAGGTCGTTCCCTGCCCGAAGACGTAACTGCTTTTTATGCCCCCATATTGAGTTGGTTGGATGATTATGCAGGGAGTCCGAATCCTCAAACGGTCTTCACATTTAAGCTTGTCTATTTTAATACGGCGAGTTCGAAGCTGTTGTTAGATATTTTGGTCAAGCTCGAGAAAATCCATGAGGATGGTCACGATGTCTTAGTAAAGTGGTGTTATCCGGACGACGATGAGGATATGAAGGATGCTGGAGAAGAGTATGCGGAAATTGTCGATATCCCCTTTGAACAGGTTTCGTATGATATCGCATAAGAGTTTTCTGTATCGTTAGACTTCTTTTTCAGGGAGGGGCGTTAGGATTGTCAGATCCCGATTTTTATTTGAGAGTCTTATTGCATGAGTGAGGAAATATTGAAAGCGCTGATGCAGCTTTTCGCCATTATCGCGAAGCAAGATGAAGGGCTTGGCGATAGTGAGCGGGAGTATGTTGAGGTGTTTCTCAAACAACAGATTAGTGCTGAAGCGGTAGCTGAGTATCTTGCGTTGTTTGATGGATATGTGAATGACGATAAGGGGGGGGGGAGTAAGCTCACCTCGGTGAGGGATTCTGTGCGTATCTTAGGGATCTGTAAAAAGATTAACAAGACCCTGACACAGAAACAGAAAGTGGTCGTCTTGGTGCGTCTGTTTGAGCTAGTGAGTGCAGAAGGAAAGTTTAGTGAACAGCGTATGGCGATTATCAATACTGTCTCTGAGGTCTTTAAGGTAGAACCCGAGGAGTTCGCAGATATTGAGTCCTTTGTTTTGAGTAAGGAATTGACAACACTCCAACGCCCGACCATTTTACTTATTCATGCAGAAAAACAGGAGGAGCATCACGACGCAGGGGGGCAGTGCAAGGAGATTCACGTAGAGTCATTAGATCGTCCGCTTGCGATACTTCGGATTCGTTCGGAAGATTTGTATTTTCTACGTTATGTGGGAAGTGAAGATCTGTATCTCAATGGGTTGCCGATTCACAACCGCCGTATTTATCTTTTTGCTAGCGGTAGTAGTATTAAGCTACCTAAGGGGAAACCGATTTATTATACCGATGTCGTTTCCCACTTTATGGCGGATTTGAGCCTGACGCCGATTTCTTATGTCGTGGATGATATCTCCTATCGATTCCCGAATGGGGCTTTGGGGCTTCGGAATATTTCTTTTTCTGAGGAACACGGTCGCTTAGTTGGGATTATGGGGGCTAGTGGTGCGGGAAAAACAACGCTTTTGAATGTCCTTTCTGGTTCTTCCAAGCCATCTTCTGGGCAAGTCCGAATAAACGGTCTTGATCTATACAAGGATGCGGAGCGTCTCGAGGGAACGATTGGTGTCATCCCACAGGATGACCTTCTGATAGAAGAGTTGACGGTCTTTCAAAACCTATATTATAGCGCTAAACTCTGTTTTCGAGATAAGGAGGAGAAGGAGCTTTGTGAGTTAGTAGATAAAACTTTAGCAAGTCTAGGGCTTTTGGAGCGTAAGGATTTGAAGGTCGGTTCGCCGCTCAATAAGATGATCTCGGGAGGACAGCGTAAGCGTCTGAATATTGCTCTTGAGTTGATTCGCGAACCTTCGATTCTCTTTGTCGATGAACCTACTTCGGGGCTTTCATCACGAGATTCGGAGAATGTGATGGACTTGTTGAGGGAGTTGACCCTAAAGGGAAAGTTGATATTTGTCGTCATCCACCAACCATCGTCTGAGATCTATAAGATGTTTGACGATATGCTTATCTTGGATACTGGCGGTTATCTCGTTTACTGGGGAAATCCGGTAGAGGCTGTTATGTATTTCAAGAAGGCGGATGCGCAGGTGAATAGCGATGTTGGGGAGTGTCCGACTTGTGGGAATGTAAACCCTGAGCTGATTTTCAACATTATTGAGTCGCACGTGGTCGATGAGTTCGGGCGTTATACCCCGAATCGTAAGGTACAGCCACAGCGTTGGGAAGAGATCTTCCGCGAACAAAAGCCTAAGACTCATGTCATTGAAGAGTCTGTGCCTCCCCCAAAATCACTTAACATCCCGTCGCGTCTGAAACAGTTCTTAATATATACGGCGCGTGATTTCCGGTCGAAGATTAGTAACACGCAGTATATCGTCCTTAACCTGTTGGAAACTCCGGTTTTGGCTTTTATATTGGCTTATGTGATACGCTATATCCCAGACCCCAACTCGGACGTGTATATCTTTCGCGAGAATGAGAATATCCCGATCTATATTTTCATGTCGCTGATTGTTGCGCTTTTTATTGGGCTTACGGTAAGTGCTGAGGAAATATTTAAGGATAGAAAGATACTTAAGCGGGAGCAGTATCTGAACCTGAGTCGGACGTCGTATCTGTTTAGTAAGATCTTTATCCTTTTGGTATTGTCTGCAATACAGACACTCTCTTTTGTCTTGATCGCGAATAGTATTTTGAGTCTTCGTGGTTTGAACTTGGAGTACTGGCTTATTTTGTTCTCTACTGCCGTATGTGCAAATTTGATTGGGCTTAATATCTCAGCTACATTCAATAGTGCGGTAACGATCTACATCGTCATACCATTGTTGATGATCCCCATGATGGTACTTTCGGGCGCGATGTTCTCGTTTGAGAAACTCAATCGTGCTGTAGGAAGTTTTGATAGAGTCCCTTTGATCGCGGAGTTTATGCCTACCAAGTGGGGGTATGAATCTTTGGTTGTTCTGCAATTTAAGGAGAACGAGTTTCAACGGAATTTCTATGAGCTAGAGAAGGCGGAACGCAACGCAAATTACAAAACTGTCTATTTGTTGCCGGAATTACAAAAGCGTCTGGAGTTCTGTATTGAGAATTGGGATAAGCGCGATTCCATCGAAGTGCAGCAGCGCTTACGTGATGCGCTGGGCGTGCTTCATCGAAGTCTTAAGCGGGAACACGAGGTTGAGGCGGCGGATATCCCCTATGCTTATCTTTCAGGTTTGAATTATGATAGCGTGACAGAAGAGGCGCTGTATGAGACTGTGGGGTACATCGATCAATTGCAAGAACGGTATGCTAAGATATTCGGAGAGAAGAATAAACAGCGAGATGCTATTGTCTCACATTTGATGTCTACGAACCCTCAGTTATATGAGGCTAAACGTGCGGCTTATCATAATGAGAGCGTTGCCGATCTTGCGCAAAAAGTCTTTGAAAAGAACAAGATACTTCAATTCAAAGACCAATTGGTGCAACAGTATGACCCTGTGTATCGCGACCCGATCCCGAATTCCTATTTTGACATCGGAGCGCATTTCCTTGCACCGAGGAAGCACTTCATGGGACATTATTTTGACACCTATTGGTTTGATTTAGCCATTCTTTGGCTAATGAGTGCTTGCTTGTATCTCTCGTTGCATTTTGAGTTATTGCGACGAATCGGTTCTCTTTTCGCCTTCGTTCAAAGGTTGGTAAAACGGTAAATATGCAGTTGGGCTATTGGGATAGCCAGAAGTCTAAATAGATTTTTATGCGATGAGAGTAGAAAGGATAATGGTTATGGCATTCATTCTAACAGGTTTTCTGTTAGGGGGGTGTCAGTGTACGAGAACGGGACCTGACGTCTCGCAAGAGTTCAATATTCCAGATTCTCTGAAGAATCAAGCAGAAATTGAGTTGTCTGAGTCGGTTACGGAAAAAATGGTGGAAAACATCTCCTCGCCGGTGGAGACTGCTGCGTTGATAAAGCGTTTGAAGGTGCCGTTTAATAAAGACTTCCTTATTTCGACGGATGTCGCAGATCATCTTAATACGAACTTTGAGAAAGCCTTGGGATTGGGGCTCTATGGGACAGATTTGGGATACCTCAATATGTACGAGAAAACCTCTTCTGTCTTGAACTACATCTCCTCTGTCAAGACGTTGGCTGACGGGATACAGGTCGGGCAGTTCTTTGACTTTGCGACATTGAAGCGCCTTGCCTCGAACAATGAGAATCTGGACTCCCTCATATACATTTCCCAACAGAGTTATAACAAGATAGACCATTATCTCCGTGCAACCAATCGCGCCTCTTTGAGTATCGTGATTATTACTGGGGTTTGGATAGAGGGGATGTATCTTTCGACTCGAGTGGCACAGATTACGAAGAACCGCCGGATAGAGGAGAGTGTGGCGGATCAGAAGGTTGTATTGGCTACGTTGATCCCCATTCTCCGTGTTTACGAACGAGATCAAGACATTAAGGCTCTTGCGAATCGATTGGAGTCGTTGCGCACATTCTACGATGATATCCGTATCACTTACGAACAAGGCACGCCGGAAACTCGAATTGTGGACGGTAAGCTTGTGGTGGAGCAGAAGGATAAGCAGATTGTTGACTACACCCCCGAGCTGATACAGCAGTTGATGAACGAGATTATTGCCATTCGAACCGAACTAATAACTTACAAGGGTAACTAACATTATGAAACGCGTTTTTTTAGTGGCCATAGTGCTACTCTCCCTATTATTTGCTCCGGGTTTGGCTTTTGGACAATCTGAGGATGAATTGCTGGATATCTGTGGTGCTTTGGCAGGGGCGGAGGCTACCTATTTGAGAGATTTCAAGATTCGTCTAGACGCCGCAGATCCCGCACCGATACAGCGTTATCCGGTGGTCTTGAAGAAGGGGAATCGTTATCGCTTCTCTATTGCGAGTTCTAAAGACTTTGAGGGCATTATGAAGCTTGAGCTCTTTGATAGCAACCGCCTTATGGCGACGACTAATAACCCCGCCACAGGGGCAGACTATCCTAGCTTTGACTACATCTGTACCAAGACGGGAGCTTATCATCTTTTCTTCTCGTTTAAGGACGGGAAGGCAGGCATGGGGGTTGGCGTCTTATCGCTACTAGACGGTGAGAATTGACCTCCCTGCTTATTAGATTACTCAAGCCCTTCGCTTTTGGCGAGGGGCTTTTTTATTGCTTTCCTATCCCCCCTGTGATGAACGGGTGTTTGAAAAGAAATTAAAGAAACACCTGTATATATTTGGTCACGTCCGAAAAAAATAAATTTGAGCCGTCTTAAACTAATGCTTATTGAGATATGAAAAAAGGAGTCGTATTCATTTTGGCTGTGCTCTTTGCTGCACTTTTCGCCTCATGTAGTTTGCTGAGGTTGGTAATTCCTAAAGAAGCGTCTTCAGAAACTACTCCGTCAACCCCTACTTCTTTTATTGAGTCTTCTACTGGGGGCGATTGGGCGTCTATCGTCCTGCGTGATGGGCTTGAGTACGAAAAAGCCTTTGGTGAAGTATTGGATATCTGCGCCCGTCGTTTTGAGATGGATATGATCTCCAAAGAAAGTGGCTACGCACGCAGCAATTGGACTTATACCTGGAATACCAAAGGGATGTATACACGGAAGTATCGTGCACGTGTTATCTTCAAATTTTCGACAGATAAAACACGTGTAGATATCAAAGCGGAAGCAGAGTTTGGAGGCGAAGATAACTGGATAAAGGGTTACGATACACGACTCCTTCAAACAATGAAACTAGACATTCAGGGCGCAGTCGGGCGTGTCGTAATGTAGCCGCCGTTGGTCGCTTCCTTTAAGGCGAGTCTTGCTTAGACTCGCCTTTTTTCTTCCCTTATCGACACCTTTCCATTTCTCAACACGAGACATCTGCGCTAGGGAGTCAGTCACTAGATCGGAATAAATATTTAGGAAAGGAGTCGATTTATTTGGTCACGTCCGAAAAAAAAATAAATTTGCTGCGTTTAATATTAATACATCGTGTGATATGAGAAAGGGATATTTACTCGTTTTGGTGGCGCTCTTTGTAGCTCTTTTTAGTTCGTGCAGTCTTTTAGGTCTGGCGAAGCCAAATTCTTTTATTGCTTCTTCTACTGGGGGCGATTGGGCATCCATTGTCTTGCGCGACGGACTAGATTATGAGAAAGCCTTTGGTGAAGTATTGGATATCTGTGCCCGTCGTTTTGAGATGGATATGATCTCTAAGGAAAGTGGGTATGCTCGTAGTAATTGGACATACACTTGGAATACCAAAGGGCAGTATACTCAAAAGTATCGGGCGCGAATCATTTTCAAATTCTCTACAGACAGGACTCGCGTAGATATCAAAGCGGAAGCCGAGTTTGGAGGAGAGGAAAACTGGATAAAGGGCTATGACACACGACTCCTTCAGACTATGAAACAGGATATTCAGGGGGCTGTCGGACGTGTCGTGATGTAGGGGATTTCTTTCCATCATTCAGGCGAGCCTTCAAGCTCGCCTTTTTTGTCCCCTTCCTTCGGTACGATTCTTGTGCCGTTTCCAAAACATCCGTTATATGTGAAGATTTATTAGCATGAGGGGGCGACATACACTACTCTTTTTCTTCGTAATCCTCTTGCTCGGCTGCGAAGCGAGCCTTGCCGCTACGACAGATACCCTCCGCCTCACTCTCAACGATGCCCTTGCGCGAGCACAACAGGCTAATCTACAACTACGTGCTTCGACAGAGGGCGTAGAACAAGCCGTGCTTGCTGTACGAGAAAAGTACGGAGCGCTCCTCCCTTCCTTCGACGCAAGTGGCGTATATAACCGACATCTCAAGAAGCCCGTCATCTTCCTACCCGAAGGTTCTCCTATGGGCAATGTCCTCGAGCTCGGCTCTGACAATAGCTTTCAAGCTACATTCTCTGCCAAGCTTCCCCTCTTCGCCCTTCCCCTTTACCAACAAATTAGCGTTGCTAAAACAGACCTTCGTATCGCGCAAGAGACGGAACGCGGTGCACGTGTCGCCCTCGATGCAGACCTTCGCCTCGCCTTCGCTAATGCCCTTCTTGCTCAAGCCTCACAAAAGGTGGTTGGTGCAACTCTCTTACGTGCTGAAGAGACCCTACAGCGCTTGAAGAACCTCTCCTCGCAAGGGATGGCCTCTGACTACGACCGTATCCGCGCCGAGGTGCAAGTCTCTAACCTCCGTCCGGTTGTCTTACAGGCTAATGCTGGCGCTGAAGTCGCCCTACTTACCCTGCGTCTTATGGTCGGAGTCCCCGATTCGATCCCTGTCACCCCTGTAGGCTCTTTAGACTCTATGCTGCAGGGGTTGCCCACTACGCCGTTGCTTGCTGGTGAGCTTAATAACTCCTCTGTGCGTCTTCTTTCTCTTCAAGAAGACAAGCTTGAAGGGCAACGGAAGCTCGTGCGTGCTGCTCATTTTCCACTCCTTTCCGCCTTTGCTAGCTACCAGTGGCAAACGCAAGCCAACAACTTCGAGTTTAGTAAATACCGCTGGGTAGACATCTCCCTTGTCGGACTCCAACTCTCAGTTCCCCTCTTTGCTGGATTTACCAAGTACCACCAAGAACAGCAACTAAAGGTTGGTATCCGCCGTATGCAGTTTCAACGTCAATACACGGTACAGCAGCTTCACAATCAGCAACATGTACTCTCCGAACAGATGAACGCCGCACGTGCCTCTATGCAGGCGAGTCAAGCAGCACAAGCCTTGGCTGAGCAAGGCGTCGTCATCGCACGCGGACGCTACCAAGTAGGGGCTGCCACACTACTAGAACTCAACGACGCTGAAATGGCGCTCACACAAGCCTCGCTCAACTATCTGAAAGCCGAATTCGACTATATCAAGTTGCGTCTCGATTTGGAAAAGATGACTCGTTAATGAGAAGACTATTCATTCCCATCCTAGCGTTCTATAGCTTAGGAATTCTCGCTTTTTTACCTGCCTGTAGTAATACTACGCCACAACACTCCTCAAACGAAGCAGAACAAGCCTTAGACGTGCGTGTCTCGCTTGTTTCCTCTGCTCGCGTAGAAGACTCTGAGACTTTCTCTGCGACCGTCGATGCCTTCGAGGTCAATCACGTCTGTCCCGCCATTGCTGGGCGCATTGATGCTGTATTGGTCGACGTTGGCGATATTGTCACCGCAGGGCAGCTGCTCGTTCAGATGGATGAGACCCAGCTTCTTACCTCGCGTGCGCAGCTCCTTACGCTCGAACGTGACCTCGCTCGTCTCGATACCCTGCGTACCCTCGGCAGTGTGACGCAGCAGCAGTATGACCAGCTCCACACCCAAGTTGAGGTCGCGCGTGCCCAGGTCGCTAACCTGCAAAAGAATACCCGCCTTACTGCGCCTATTGCTGGCGTCGTGACGGGGCGTTATTTCCATCCCGGCGAGCTCTTTACCATGTCACCCACCCCCGAATCGGGCGGACGCTCCGCCATCGTCACGCTCATGCAGATGAACCCCGTCAAGGTAAAGTTCAACCTTCCTGAGGGGCGACTCGGGGCGCTAAAGGTTGGTCTCCCCGTTAGCGTCACCCTCGATGCTTACCCCAACGAGACCTTCCAAGGCGCGGTCTATCGCGTTGCGCCTATTATACACGCCCTATCTCACACCCTAGAGGTCGAGGTGAAACTCCCCAACCCTCAGCTTCGTCTCAAGCCGGGGATGTTCGCGCGCATTAACCTCTCTTTCGGTGAGGTTAACCGACTCCTCGTCCCAGACCTCGCTATCGTCCAGCAACGAGGCACTAACGACCGCGCCGTCTTTCTCGCTCACCAAGGTAAAGCGCTCCGCAAAATTGTTAAGCTGGGCAATCGACAGGGCGACCACATCGAGATCCTCTCTGGTCTACAGCTGGCTGACTCCGTCATTACTACGGGGCTTCGTTTCTTACAAGACGGGCACGCCATACGCGTTATACACTAACCTCTAGACGGGCACGCACCCATGAAGCTCTACGAAACCGCCGTCCGAAAGCCCATCACTACCCTCCTCCTCTTCGTTGCCGTTATCCTCTTTGGGCTCTTCTCTTACAACCGACTCGCAGTCGACCTCTACCCAGAGATCGACCCGCCCTACATCTCTATCTTCACCTTCTACCAAGGTGCTAACGCAGAGGACATTGAGACCAACATCACCCGACTCCTCGAGGACAACCTCAATACCGTTTCCAACCTTAAAAAACTCACCTCCTCTTCCTACGAAAACTACGCATTTCTCTTCCTCGAGTTTGAGTGGGGAGCGAACCTCGATGAGGCTACCAACAGCATACGCGATGTCTTAAGCCGTATCACGAAGCAGCTCCCTACCGGTGTTGAAACGCCTATTATCTTCAAGTTCAACACCACGATGATCCCAATCCTCGAGTTCTCAGTCACTGCGCGCGAAAGTACCCCCGCCTTAGCCGAGATTATCGAGGACGTCATCGTCAATCCCCTCAACCGCATCGACGGCGTCGGTGCGATCTCTATTACAGGGGGCGAAAAACGCGAAATTATGGTCGACGTTGACCCCAAACGACTCGAGGGCTATAACTTAACCGTTGAGCAAATTGGCGCAGCCATTACGCGCGAAAACATCAACGTACCCGCCGGTACTCTCTCCACCGGTAATATGAACCTTGCCCTCCGTATCCAAGGCGAATTTGACGCCTCCGAACGCTTAAATTCCATTATTGTCGGACAGTTCCAGGGACGAAATATCCGCCTCGACGAGGTCGCGCGCGTCAACGACTCTCTGGCCGAAGAAACGCTGGTCGTCAGACGTAACGGGCAACGAGCCTTACGCTTTTCTGTCCAAAAACAGTCTGGGGCGAATGCCGTCAAGGTCGTACGCGAGGTCATGGCCATGCTTCCCGAGCTCGAACGCAACCTCCCACAAGACGTCGAGATAGCCACCCTCTTTAACACCTCTGAGTTCATCGAAAACAGCATTAACGCTCTTACCGAGACTGTCCTCTATGCAGCCCTCTTTGTGACCCTTGTCATTCTCTTCTTCCTCGGGCGATGGCGCGCGACCTTTATCATTATTATCACTATCCCCGTTTCCCTCATCGCCGCCTTTATCTACCTTTTTGTCTCAGGCAACTCTATCAATATTATCTCCCTGAGCTCCCTCTCCATCGCGATTGGGATGGTCGTTGACGACGCGATTGTCGTCCTCGAAAACGTCACAACCCACCTCGAGCGAGGCAGCTCGCCACGCGAAGCCTCTATCTACGGTACCAACGAGGTCGCTCTCTCGGTCATCGCTGCGACCCTGACCGTCGTCGCCGTCTTCTTGCCCCTTACCATGATTAGTGGGTTGAGCGGCATCATGTTCCGACAGCTCGGCGCCTCCGTCACCCTCGTGATTATCATCTCTGTCCTTGCCGCACTCTCCCTCACCCCGATGCTCTCCTCCCGAATCCTTAAACTCCGACCCCGAGACGCCCGTGCGCAAGGTAACTTCATACAACGAACTATTGAGAAAATCCTCCGCGCCTTAGACAATGTCTATGCACAGACTCTCACTTGGACAACCCGACACCGCGCTTTTGTGATCTCCTTCATGGCGCTCCTCTTCATCGGTAGTATGTTCCTCATTCCGCGACTTCGCACCGAGTTTATGCCACAGTCTGACAATTCGCGCATCAGCATTACCGCCAAACTCGCTACAGGCGTCCGCGTCGAATACACGGGGCGCATCGTTGATACCATCGAGCGTCTTCTCAATGCCCAGAACCCCGAAATTAATCTCCTCGCTTCCACGTATGGCGTCGCCTCAAGTGACAACCTCTTTGCGGCCTTTAGCGGCAGTGGAAACAATATTATCCAGCTTGATCTCCGGCTCGTAAAGCCCGACAAGCGCTCCCGCTCGATGTTCACCATCAGCGACTCTGTGCGTGCAGCACTCAAGCGTTTCCCCGAGATCGAGTCGCTAACCGTCAAACCTGGCGGTAACCAAGGCGGTATGGGCGGCGCCCCCACCATCGACGTTAACGTCTTTGGCTTTGATCTCGACCGAACGACCCCCATCGCCGAGCATCTAGCCGACTTCATCCGCACCATCCCTGGCACTCGCGACGTCCAAGTCAAACGCGACCCCTTCAAGCAAGAGTATAATATTGAGTTTGATCGCGAAAAGCTCGCGTTACACGGGCTTAACACGGCGACTGCTGCGACGTATGTCCGCAACCGGATGAACGGGCTCGTCGCTTCCAAATTTCGCGAAGGTGGAAAGGAATACGATATCCGCGTGCGCTATGACAAGGCACACCGCCAATCGCTCGCCGACGTCGAAAATATCACCCTCTACACCCCCTCGGGCACTCCATTTAAGCTCAACGAGGTGGCTAGCATTACCGAGTTCTACGCTCCCCCCTACATCACGCGTGAGAACCGCCAACGCGCCATTACCGTTTCCACTGGCTTGCACAATGCCTCTATTACCACCATCGTCGATGCCATCTGGGACGAGGTATACCGCCTCGATCTCCCCTCTGACATCTCTATCGGCATTGGCGGGACGGCCAAAGAGCAACAAGACTCGCAACAAGACATGGGCTTGCTTCTTGTCCTTGTCCTCCTCCTCGTCTATATTGTGATGGCCTCGCAGTTTGAGTCGTTCAAAGCGCCGTTCATTATCATGCTTTCACTCCCCTTTGCTTTCAGCGGCGTGGTCTTGGCGCTCCTCATTACGGGCGAGGCGCTTAGCCTGATCTCCATGATTGGGGCTATTATGCTTGTGGGGATTGCCGTGAAAAACGGTATCGTGCTTGTAGACTATACCAACCTACTCCGCGAACGAGGTTACTCCACCTTCCGAGCAGTGATTGAGGGAGGAAAGTCGCGTCTGCGTCCTGTGCTCATGACCTCACTAACGACCATTCTCGGGATGGTGCCGCTAGCGCTAAGCTCTGGCGAGGGCTCAGAGGTGTGGCGTCCTATGGGCGTTGCCGTGATTGGCGGACTTACCTTCTCCACGCTCCTAACGCTTCTGATTGTCCCCGCTGTCTACGCCGCTTTTGCTGGGCGAGAAATAAGCGTGAAAAGACGTAAGCGCTTGAAAAAAGCCTAAGGTTGGCGAAGACTCCTCCTCCTTTTTCTGGGTCGGGGTGTAAGCCGAACCACCGCGATTACATTATGTACGGACGCAACGTAATGCGTCCGTTTTTTTGTTCGCCCCCTTCCCTTTTTTACGAAAATCCTCCCCGCCGTCCGCATATGTCCTCCTTGCTCTACCAATCCAAGCCGACGACACAGATCTTAATACCCGCTGGGCTCTCCAACTTTGAAAAAGGAGTCTACTACCACCTTAATCTCGCTCGGACGGTGTCTAAAACCTCCGTACAGAAGTGAGACGAGACGGACTGTATCATGGCGCTGATCAAGACGCCCCGTCTGAGCACAAGGTAACGATCTGTCAAACGATGGGCAAAGCTGTCCTTGCTCCGAATACCAAAAGATGGATGACGGGGCTTGCGGCTCTTGTGGCGACTCCAACGACGCGGGAGACTGTTTCGATGATGGTTGTGATCATTGACGACGATTCTGGCGACGCCGAGTAAGCGAGAAAGTGTCTCAAAACGCTGCGCCTTCTCTTCTTTTGACTTTCTTAGGCGATTGACTGGGGGGCGTAGTGAGCTACGCCTCCCTATTTTGTTAGTTATCCTCTTCTTTATACCTTTGAAAAGTAGAACAAACGTTTCATAGATAAAAACTAGCTAACGATGAATGGTTTTTCTAGGGTGACGACCCTGTTGCTCTTGAGCTCTTGTTGCCTCCTCGCTTTGCCAAGCAATGCCGCCAATGACGGGCTCAATTTTACCAAGCAAGAAATGGATGCCGCTAACGTGGCAGCAAACCACCTCACGCTTTCCGACCTAGAAAAGGGCGTATTTTATTATCTCAACCTTGCGCGGACTGCCCCTAAAACCTTTGCACAGCAATATGTAAAAGACTACAAAGGCGAAGGTTATCATTTCGACGAGCGGAAAGAGTCGCTCTACCAGCAACTCATGAGTATGCAACCCATCCACCGCCTGACCCCTGCTCAAGCCCTCATCGATCTCGCCGTCTGCTTCGCTACTCAAGCTGGTAAGGCGGGTATCGTCGGACACTCCCGACGTGGCACTACCTGCAAAAGCGATTTTAAGGGCGAATGCTGCTCGTATGGCAATCTGACCGCCCTCGAGCACGTGGTCGAATTGCTCATCGACGCCGGCGAAGGCAACGGCAGCCTCGGGCATCGCAAGATTATGCTCGACCCCGTCTACCATACCATGGGGTGCGCCGAGCGTGAGCACAAGACCTACGAAAAGAACCTCGTCTTAGATTTTGACACCAATGCCAACGAAGATCCTAGCCTCTCTCAGCCTGACGATGCCGCTCGCAAAGAGGGCAGACTGCAAGTCCCCAACGTCAACGCAGATAACAGAAACTCGTGCGAAAAATTAGCCGATGAGATAGAAGAAAAAATGCGTGAAATAGGGGAAGGTTGTGAGGACATTGATGCCGAAGCGGACGCCGAACTAGACCTATAATTCCCACGAATAACAAATAAGTGACCAGCATCATGACAAGAATACGTTTCCTACTCCTATTCGGGCTTTTAAGCCTCTGCTCTCTCCCCGCCCTAGCACAGTCTTACTATGAGTTCGCCTACAAAAATCAAGGCGGAAAGCAGTGCTACGGCTTTATGATCTACGAAGATGACGACCACTGTTCCATGCGCGTCGTTGAGGTCGCTAACAATCAAACCGTTACCGCCTCTGACGATATAAAATATTCTGGGGAGCAGGGCGTTGACGATGGGCAAAAATATACCGCCCTCGTGCCTCAACAACAACACCCCAACGCTCCCAACATCATCTTCTTCTGGAATAAACTCAAAGAGTCCAAAGACCTCGAGCTCGTCCCTGTCTTCTGTTTCGACCTCGACAAACTCGACGTCCAGGAACCAGAATCCTTCTCCGAAATCGGGCTCGCCGACCTCTCACCCGACTACCTCCAGCAATTTTATGAGACCAGCGACTCCACCTATAAAAGCCTTATAGCCGCCAAAAAGAAGGTGAACCGACAACGCCGTATGATATCTAGGAATCTCGGTGACGGCACTGAGATTTATCGCATTGTCATGGCCATCCTTGCCGAAAACGGCGCTGATGTCGATATGTCTAACCTCCCCACCGCGACCGAGCAAACGCCCTCCTGCGAGAATGATGACCTAGACAATAGTGGCGATCAAGACGACGATAACGACGCTGACGATAACGACGATTGGACGGGCGACGACGCCAACAACAGCAACGATAACCAAGGCAGCAACCAAGGCAACAACCCTCCCGCCACAACGCCCTCCGCAAACGGCGTTACGATGCACTTTGTCTCCGTCATCAACTCCAATGTGAGTGACATCGGCGCCTCTTGCGAACGCGACTATGACAACCTCGCTAGTGAGTTGAAAGGCATTTCTCAAGCGCTCGGTATCCAGTTCAAAGACTACAACGTCATGGGCGATTACTACTCCCGTGAGGCCGTTGCTGAAACCCTTAGCAACCTCCGCCCTAGCGCCAACGACATCGTCTTCTTCTACTACAGCGGTCACGGCTTCCGCTTCGACGACCAAGAAAGCCGATATCCTGCTATCGCCCTGACTTCCTCCTCCTACGACGACATTCGCGAACATTATCTCTTGATGAGCGACATCTATGACGAAGTTTGCGCAAAGAATGCGCGACTCAATATCGTCCTCAGCGACTGCTGTAATACCCCTATCGGCATCCCGCAGCCTGAGATGCGCGAAACGGGGACGCTCTACGGACGTGCCAACAACAACTTCTCGCTTAGCCGCCTCGGCAATCTCTTCCTCCAACAGCGCGGTAGCCTCCTCTCCACCGCGGCCTCCCCTGGAGAAACTTCCATCTGCGACATGACGGGGGGCGTCTACACCCTCGCCTTCCTCCGCTCCCTTAGAAAGGAAATTAACGCCACCAACTCCCAAGAAGTCTCTTGGACGACGATTATCAATAATACGATATCCTCCGCCCTACAGCGAAGTTCCGACGCTGGCAACTTGCAACACGGAATTAAAGAGACCACGATGTACCGATGAAGAACCTCCGTTTGTGTCTATTTTCCCTCCTAGCCCTTGCGTGTCTCTGCCTCTACGCATGCTCCCTTACCGAGTATACCCCACGCGACTTCCCTAATGTCAAACTCTCTCTTGACGTTGATACCGAAGCCAAAGTCATCGTCAATACCAACCGCGAACTCGTCATACACGACTCCGAGGGCGCTGTGATCCAAATCACACACCTCGACAGAATGCAAAACGACGACAAAACGATAGGCAAACTTGTCTTAACCACCGCGCAAGAACAAGGACTCTCGCTAACCTCTCTCAAGGTCGCCCGACTCGACGCACGTGGCATCTCAGGGGTCTACGTCGAAGGGACAAAAGATGAAACTCTCGTTTTAATTGGTGGTTTTGTGGGGTTACTCTCTGTCGATGGCTACCTCGCTGTTCTCCAATTCCCAAAAGGAAGCAGCGAGAATGCCGAACACACGATGCGCTCAATTTCTTACAGGCGTAAGTGAGATCCTATTAGGATGTATGAACTACGTTTGTAAAATTAGTGTACATTTGCGTGTCCGTTGCGATCAACTACCGGCTCTTTTCTTGAGTCCGCAGAACGCAACAGCACCAAACGAACCGAATACGTTGGATTAACTGTCTAAATACTATCATCATGAAGAAAGTACTCTTTGGTCTTATGCTTGCTCTCGCAGCAGCATTCATGTTCACCTCTTGCGCTAGCAAGACTGATGTTTTGCAGAAGGGGGTCGAAAAAGCAAAAAAGGACTTAGGGCTTCCTAAGGAAATGGGTGGCGGAATTACGATGTCGGATATCGCCTTCGAGCCTTCCACCAACACCATCAACTATATCTTTGAATTGCAGGCTCCTGTATTCGAGTCTAAGAAGGCGATGGCGGCGCAACCCGTTTATAACGACTTCTTTATCTTCTCTAAGAAGGACGACCCGCAAATAAAAGAAATTTCTAAGTCCCTCCTCGAAGTGAACGGGAACTTAGTCTTTACTTACAAAGCTGCTGGGGGTGCAGGTTCTCCGCTCGTATTTAGCTACGGTCCTGCCGTACTCCAGAAGTTGGTTGACGGCACGCTCCAA
>CALHZE010000341.1 GCA_938040915.1 uncultured Bacteroidia bacterium
TAAAAACGTCTACTTGGAAAATAAAGCTAACTTTGTTGTGCTTAGATTCTAAATAGAATGAAAAGACTCATGGCACAAGAGGAATTTTACACGCGGCATATAGGCAATCGCTCGCAAGAGGTCGACGAGATGCTCGCCACTATCGGCATACAGTCGCTTAACGAGCTCATCGAGCAGGTTGTCCCGTATGACATCCGTCTCCCTAAGGCGCTTCGTCTCCCAAAGCCCCTGAGCGAATGGCAGCTCACCGAAGAGCTCCGGAGCAAGGCGCGTAAGAACAAGCTCGTACGCTCGCTCATCGGCTGTGGCTATTATGGCACCAATACCCCAGCAGTCATCCTGCGCAACGTCTTTGAGAACCCCGATTGGTACACCTCTTACACCCCCTATCAGGCTGAGATAAGCCAAGGGCGTTTGGAAGCGTTGCTCAATTTCCAAACCATGGTTACCAGCCTCACGGGGATGGAGATTGCCAATGCCTCCCTCCTCGACGAGGGGACATCAGCTGCCGAGGCGATGATCATGATGTTTAACCTGCGGAGTCGCGCAGCGGTCAAAGCAGGGAAGAACCGTCTTTTTGTAGACAATAGCGTCTTCCCACAGACCTACGCCGTATTGGAAACGCGTTCCGCCCCGTTGGGGATTGAGCTCGTACGCGGGCACTATGCCGACTATGCCTTTACGGGGGCAGAGTTCGGGGCTCTCATCCAATACCCGAATGCAGACGGGGTGGTGTGTGACTATCGCCAGTTTGTGGAAAAGGCGCATGGTGCGGAGGTGCTCGTATGTGTCGCTGCCGACCTGCTCAGCTTGGTGCTGCTCGAGGCGCCGGGTGTGTGGGGGGCAGATGTTGTTGTGGGGAGCTCGCAACGCTTCGGCATCCCGATGGGGCTCGGCGGTCCGCATGCGGGCTATTTTGCCACCCGCGAGGCGTATAAGCGTAGTATGCCAGGGCGCATCATCGGTATCTCGATTGACCGACACGGCAACCGTGCCCTTCGGATGGCGCTTCAGACGCGCGAGCAGCACATCAAGCGCGAAAAGGCTACGTCAAATATCTGTACTGCCCAAGCCCTTCTTGCGACAATGTCGGGTATGTTTGCCGTTTACCACGGTCCGACCGGTTTGCGGCGCATTGCGCGTAACGCCCACGGGGCGGCACTCCTTGCCGCTAAGGCGCTTAAAGAGTTGGGCTATAAGCTCATGGGCGACTGCTTCTTTGACACGATCGTGGTCGATATGCCCTCTGACACCGTGCTTGCACAGCTAAAGCAGGGCGCTAAGGAAGCGGAGTTCAACTTCTGTTATCGCCCCGATGGGCGTGTCTCGCTCTCTTTTGATGAGCTCTCGACAGCAGAGGAAGTAGCGCACGTGGTGCAGTTGTTTGCCACAGCAATCGGCAAGCCGACGATACCGGTCACAGCGATGGAGGTCTTTGACTCGTTCGGGGGGCTCGGGCGCTCTACGCCCTTTATGACCGAGCGGGTGTTTAACTCCTACCACTCAGAGACGGAGATGATGCGCTATATCCATAACCTTGTGCGTAAGGATATCTCGCTCACCAATAGCATGATCTCGCTCGGGAGCTGCACCATGAAGCTCAACTCCGCAGCCTCGATGTTGCCCCTCACGTGGGCAGAGTTTGCGACGCCACACCCCTTTGCGCCGACAGAGCAGTTGACGGGTTATCTTGAAATGATCCGTGAGCTCGGCGATTATATCTCTGAGATTACAGGCTTTGCGGCAACGACCTTCCAACCCAACTCGGGGGCAGCGGGTGAGTATACGGGGCTTATGATCATCCGCCAATACCACATTTCGCGCGGCGAGGGCTTCCGTAAAACGATACTGATCCCCGCCTCGGCGCACGGTACCAATCCCGCCTCGGCAGCTATGGCGGGTGCAGAGATTGTAACGGTGGCTTGTGACGAACGGGGGAACATCGACGTAGAGGATCTTCGCGCAAAGGCGAAAGAGCACGCCGCGACCCTCTCGGCTTTCATGGTAACCTACCCTTCCACCCACGGCATCTTTGAGAGCCGTATTCGCGAAATGGTAGAGATTATCCACGCCGAGGGCGGACAGGTCTACATGGACGGCGCCAACATGAACGCACAGTGTGGGCTTACGAGTCCGGGCTACATCGGGGCAGATGTTTGCCATCTTAACCTCCATAAGACGTTTGCTATCCCCCACGGGGGCGGTGGTCCTGGGGTGGGCTCGGTTTCCGTAGCGGCGCACTTGGTCGACTTCCTCCCGACACACCCCGTGGTGAAGGTCGGCGGACACGAAGGGATTACGGCGGTTTCCTCCGGCCCGTGGGGAAGCGCGAGTGTGCTCCCCATTACGTATGCCTACATCCGGATGTTGGGGGCAGACGGCTTGCGCCGCGCTTCGGAGAATGCTATTTTGAATGCGAACTACATGGTCGCACGTCTCAAGGATACGTACGGCATTGTCTACTCGGGCGAAACGGGGCGTGTGGGGCATGAGGTCATCGTCGATTGCCGCAATTGCAAGGCTGATTACGACGTAGAGACTGCCGACATCGCGCGCCGCCTGATGGACTATGGTTTCCACGCTCCAACGCTTTCGTTCCCTGTGCACGAAACGTTGATGGTAGAGCCTACGGAAAGCGAGTCGAAGGCAGAGATAGACCGTTTCTGTGACGCGCTATTACAGATTCGCGAGGAAATGAAGGACATTGCCGCAGGACGTGCCGATCGCGAAGACAACTTGTTGAAGAATGCGCCCCACACTGCCGCCGAGTTGGTCGCAGACAAGTGGACGCACCCCTACACGCGTGAGGCGGCTGCGTATCCGTTGCCGTGGATTCGTGAGGCGAAATTCTGGCCTACGGTGAGTCGCATCGACTCGGGCTACGGCGACCGGAATTTGGTTTGCGTATGTGAGCAGTAGTGGTAAGTTTTGAGCGAACCGTGGGAGCGGGGGATATGAGAGTCCCTCGCTCTTTTTTTATCACTATGTGGCTATCGCAGCGTGTCAAAACCTTGCGTTCCCGTCTTTTGTACAGAGGCGTAGCATGCTACGCCCCTACAGAACCCCACCATTCGGTTGAGAGATAATCACAAATGTGGCACGTTCTGTGTGCGGTTACGGACGTTGCATGCAGCGCCCCTACAGAACCCCACCATTCGGTTGAAAAAAGATAAACCGATCTCCCCCAAATGTTGTACCTTCGTCTAACGAAAATAGACTTTCAGATGTCGATACTCGATCTCGTCACGCGTGCACGCACCGTGCGGCGCTACCAAGAAGATAAAGCCATCTCCCTCGATACGCTCAGGGGGCTTGTGAACCTCGCGCGACTCGCACAGTGTGGCGCGAACCGTCAGGCCATTCGCTACTATCTGGTGACTAAACCCGCCTTGCGCGAACAAATATTTCCCACCCTCGGCTGGGCGGCGTATCTTACCGACTGGGCAGGTCCGGCAGAGGGCGAGCGCCCAGCTGCCTATATCATCCAAGTGGAAGATGGCGCCTTCCCCTGTCTTCGCCCCGTAGATCCTGGGTTTGCAGCACAGAATCTCGTGCTAGGTGCTGCCGAACAGGGGCTCGGCACGTGCCTGATCGACAATGTCAAGCGCGAGGCGTTGGCGAAAGTGTTACAGCTGCCCGAGGGGTGGCGGGTGCTTTATGTGATCGCGCTAGGCGTGCCTGCGGAGACAGTAGAGATACGCCCCGTGACCCCTGAGCACGATATCAAGTATTGGCGCGAGGGACGTTGTCATTGCGTCCCCAAGCGCGCCCTTGAGGATATTATTTACGCGGAAGAGTAGAAAAAAAAGTCGAAAATGGAAGAACAAGGCGCTACCCTCCGGCAACAACGGGTCGCTCGACAATTGCAACGTGACCTGAGCGAGATGTTTCAAAAAGAGCTCGCGCCGCTCGCGGCGGGCGTCCTAGTCTCGGTGACCGAGGTCTGGATCTCGCAAGACCTCGAGCAGGTAAAGGTCTACCTGAGCATCTTCCCCAAGGAGCGCGAGCTAGAGGTATTTGACAACATACAGCAGAATGGCAAGGAGATACGCTACCAGCTGGGGAAGCGTGTCCGCCACCAGTTGCGCGTCGTGCCCGAGCTGTTGTTTCGCCTAGATCAGTCGTTTGACGAGGCGGAGAAGATAGAGGCTATCTTGCAGGAGATCCATAAAAACGACCCACAAGTCGAGTCGTAGGACGCGGATGGGGCTCATCTCTCTTGCCACGCGCTTTGTGCCGCGCCCGATTCTCCACCGCTTTGCCCGCGTTGGAGGGTATCTCTTGAGCCTCTTTCTGCGAGGCAATCGTTACGAAGACCCGTTGGATGGCTATCACTATCGACGATTGCTCTCCTACGGGCGTCTTCGCCCTCGCAAGAATGCCCTTGCGCCACGTGCACTTTCGCTGGAGCGCCATCGCCTCATTTGGCTCTATCTCACTAGGGAGCTCGACATCGAGCACCGCGCGTTTAACGTTTTGCATATCGCCCCAGAGCTCTGCCTACAACGCCGGTTGCGGGCGCTCCCGCGACTTCGTTACCTTTCGGCAGACCTTGAGTCGCCGTGGGCGGAGATCCATTGCGACGTCCAAGCGCTACCCTTTGCGGCAGATTCCTTTGACCTGATCTTGTGTAACCACGTCTTAGAACACATCCCCGACGACCGCCTCGCCATGCGAGAACTCCTGCGGGTGCTCGCCCCAAATGGGATCGCCCTTTTGCTCGTCCCCATGGACGCCACGCGCGAAACGACCCTCGAAGACCCCGCCATCAATACCGACGCCCTGCGCGAAAAATATTACTGGCAGCGCGACCACCTGCGACTCTATGGGTTAGACTATGTCCAGCGCCTCAAGGAGGCGGGGTTTCGCGTCTCGGCGCTCGATTATGTGTCGCTTCTTCCGGCAGAGCTACGCCTTCGTTACGCTTTGCGTACAGACGATAAGCTCTTTATCGCCACTAAATAAACGCGCGCCGTGAGGTGGATTTTCTTTATCGCCCAACGTTACCTCTTTGCCAAAAAGAGTCGTGCGGCGATCCATGTAATTTCCCTAATCGCGATGGTGGGCATCGGTGTCTCGACGATGGCGCTGATCGTGGTGCTCTCCGTGTTTAACGGGATTGCCAGTCTCGTGGGGGGCATGTATTCTGCTCTCGATACAGACTTGCGCCTCGTTGCGCGACAGGGGAAGGTCTTTTCCTACACGGTGACCGACCGAGCCTGGCTCGCCGCGCAGCCCGAGATCGCTCATATTGGGCAAACGCTCGAAGAGAATGCGCTTTTCGGTTACCAAGACAAGCAGCACCTCGGGCGTCTCTTAGGGGTCGATGCGCACTACGCGACGATGGTCAATTTGGCTTCGCATACGTATGAGGGGAAGTTTTTGCTGATGCGTGGCTCACAGCCGATATTGGCGCCGACCGTCGGGATGGCCTATATGCTCGGGGCTTATTTGGCACAGTATGAGCCTATTTCGGTTTATATACCCAATCGTACGGCGAAGAATTGGTTAGACCCCTCAACGGCGTTTCGCAAAAAGGTCGTGGCTTGGGAATCTATCGTGAGTGTGAACGGCGAGTTTGATGCCAACACGGTGCTTGCCCCCATTGCCCTTGTGCGACACTTGTTGCAATATGACTCGACCACCGTCTCTGCCCTAGCGCTTAATTTGCGCGAGGGGGCGCGCATCGAGGACGTGCAAGAGCGGGTGTCACAACACTTTGCCGATCGGTGTGAGGTGTTGGGACGCGAGCAACAAAATGCCTCGTTGTATCGCACGATGCGGAGCGAACGACTGATTGTAGTCATCATCCTTTCGCTCATTCTGCTCATTGCCGCCTTTAACGTGATGAGTTCGCTCGCAATGCTGGTGATCGACAAACGGGCTGATCTTTACACCCTTGCGTGTCTTGGTGCAACCCCCGCGGCTTTGCGACGTATCTTCTGGACAGAGGGGGTCTTGATCTCGGTCGTGGGCGGCGGTGTCGGGCTCGTCGCTGGGGTGATACTTACACTGCTGCAACAGCATTTCGGTTTCATCTCCCTTGGCGGTGCGACCTCTTTTGTGGTGGATGCCTACCCCGTGGAGTTGCGCCTGTGCGATCTCCTCTTTGTCGCCTTGTTGGTCGTGGGGCTGGGTTTTGTGGCTAGCGTGTGGACGCTGCAGGGGAAAAAAGCGTCGGTTGCGCCGTGAGGCGATAGCGGTATGCGCCATTAAAGGGAAAAATGTTTAGCTTTGTGGGTAGAAAAAAGAGCGTTGCGCCGCTCGTGTCCCTTGGCGCTTAGGATACGAATTATTAACAGTACTAGAAATGGATTTTTCACTATCTAAGACGGAGGAGTTGTTTCTCCAGATGATCCGTTCGTTTGCTCGTGAGGAGATAAAGCCCTTGGCTGCTGAGGTAGACGAGCAGGAGCGCTTCCCCCAAGAGTCGATCGCTAAGCTGGGGAAAATCGGTGCGTTTGGCATCCCCTTCCCTAAAGAATATGGTGGCGCAGGGGGTACGAATGTGATGTACTCGATGGCTGTAGAGGAGCTCTCGCGTGTCTGCGCTACTACGGGTGTGGTGGTCTCGGCGCATACGTCACTCTGTGTCAACCCCATTTACGAGTTTGGTACAGAGGAACAGAAGCAGAAGTATATGCCCAAGCTCTGCTCAGGCGAGTGGATTGGCGCTTTTGGGCTTACCGAGCCTAACGCGGGCACGGATGCCGCTGGGCAACAGTCTACGGCGGTCTTAGAGGGCGATCACTACGTCCTCAACGGCTCGAAGATTTTCATTACCAATGCCGCTTTTGCGCACGTGTTTGTGGTGATCGCCGTAACCGACCGCTCAAAGGGGACACACGGCACCTCAGCATTTATCGTAGAGAAGGGGATGAAGGGCTTCTCGGTAGGGAAGGAAGAGAAGAAGCTCGGTATCCGTGGGTCGGCTACCTGTGAGTTGATTTTCGAAGATTGCATTGTCCCCAAAGAGAACCTCCTCGGTCGCGAGGGGCAGGGCTTCTCTATCGCGATGAAGACCCTCGAGGGAGGACGTATGGGGATTGCTTCCCAAGCCCTCGGGATCGCACAAGGCGCCATGGACGAGACCATCGCTTACACCAAAGAGCGTAAGCAGTTTGGGCGCTCGCTCAGCCAGTTCCAAAATACCCAATTCCAGCTTGCAGACATGCAGACTCGCGTGGTAGCTTCGCGTTATTTGGTGCGTGCCGCAGCGTGGAAGAAAGACCAGAAGCTCCCCTACGGGATCGATTCGTCGTATGCGAAGCTTTTTGCCGCAGAAACCGCTATGGAGGTGACCACCAAGGCCGTACAGCTACACGGAGGGTATGGTTACACGCGCGACTACCCCGTAGAACGCATGATGCGCGACGCTAAGATTACCGAGATTTACGAAGGAACCTCAGAGGTGCAGCGGATGGTCATCGCCGCTAGCTTCTTTAAGAAGTAGTCGTAACGGGTTACACTATAGAATTTTGCCAAGACCATGAATATCGTAGTTTGTATAAAGCAGGTGCCCGATACCACCGAGGTTCGTATCGACCCAGTCAAGGGGACTATCATCCGCGAGGGTGTGCCCAGCATTATGAACCCCGACGATAAGGGCGGTTTGGAACTCGCGCTTCGTCTCAAAGACCAGTATGGTGCTAAGGTGACCGTCATCACGATGGGACCTCCGCAGGCAGACGCCATCCTCCGCGAAGCTTTCGCAATGGGGGCAGACGAGGCTATCCACTTGAGTGACCGCAAGTTTGCAGGAGCCGACACGTTGGCAACCTCCAACGCATTGGCAGGGGCGATCCGCACCTTGCCCTTTGATATCGTGATGACGGGGCGTCAGGCGATTGACGGGGATACGGCGCAAGTGGGGCCGCAGATTGCCGAGCACCTTGGCATCCCACAGGTGAGTTATGTGGAAAGCCTCGAGTTTGACGGAAAGTCGACGCTCAAGGTGCGCAAGGCGACCGAGGAAGGGTATCAGATGGTTGAGCTTCCCACGCCGTGCCTCTTGACCTCAGTGGTGCCGGTAAAGGAAACGCGTTATATGACCGTGGGCGGCATCGTCGATGCCTACACAAAAGAGGTGAAGATCTGGAGCGCCGACAACATCGACGTGGACGAGAATAAGCTCGGGATGAAGGGCTCGCCGACCAAGGTACACAAGTCGTTCTCTAAGGGGGCAAAGCCTGCTGGCGAGCTCCATGAATTGACGCCTGAGGAGGCAGCCGACCTCATTGTTTCGAAGTTGCAAGAAAAATTTATAATCTAGGTGGGTGAGATGGATAAGTCGCAGTTCAAAGGTATTTTCGTATTTGCCGAGCAACGTCACGGCAAGATCCAGAATGTGGCGTATGAGCTCCTAGGGAAGGCGCGCGATTTAGCTGACCCCACGGGACAGAAGGTTTACGCCGTCCTCTTGGGCGACAAGATCGCCGCGCAAGCAAAGGAGCTTATCGCAGCCGGAGCAGACGAGGTGTTGGTGGTCGAAGACGAGGCGCTCTCTGTTTACACGACTGAGCCTTATGCACAGGCGTTGGCTTACTTGATGGACAAGTATAAGCCGGAGGTGGTGCTTATTGGTGCTTCTACGATCGGGCGTGACCTTGGGCCGCGTCTCTCGGCGCGCACGGTAACGGGTTTGACGGCAGACTGCACGAAGTTGGAAATCGGGGAAACGGGCGACCTCTTGATGACGCGTCCTGCCTTTGGGGGTAACCTCATGGCGACCATCATCTGTACCGAACACCGCCCACAGATGGCTACCGTCCGCCCAGGCGTGATGAAGCGCTTGGCAAAGGACGAAAAGCGTAAGGGCAACGTGGTGACCGAGACCGTCCCCTTCGACCGCAGCAAGTTCCTCGTGAAGGTCGTTAAGGAGGAGCTTTCGGCCAACGACAAGGTGGATATTACCGAGGCACGCGTCTTGGTTTCTGGCGGTCGTGGCGTGGGAAGCAAGGAAGGTTTCCAGAAGTTGGAAGCATTAGCGAAGGTGATTGGCGCACAGGTATCCTCCTCGCGTGCAATGGTTGACGCGGGGGTAATGCCACACGACCGCCAAGTCGGGCAGACGGGGAAGACGGTGCGTCCGGCTTGCTACTTCGCTTGTGGTATTTCAGGGGCTATCCAGCACTTGGCAGGGATGGAAGAGTCAGAGTTCATCATTGCGATTAACAAGGACAAGGAAGCGCCCATCTTTGGCGTGGCAGACCTTGGGATCGTGGGTGACCTTCACAAGATTCTCCCCTTGGTGACCGAGCGTTTGGAAAAACTCCGTAAGGAAAAGTAATCTCCTATAGTTTTCATTGTCCGTTTTAGCGCACCCTCTGGTTCTCAGAGGGTGCGCTTTTTTTATATATACCCAAAAAGCGCTACCTTTGCCCATTCTCTTTCTACCGTTTGACGCAGACAGAGCATTTAGGACGCGCGGGTAGAGAGGACAATGTAAAGCTTAAAGATCCATGAAGGTCATTGGTGTTTTAGGTGTTTTGGCACTAGGCGGGGCAGCACTCCTTACGAGTTGTACGAAGAGCTCGATGGAGTATCACGGGAAGGGCTTTCCCGAGACGGAGGAGTATGTGTATCTCTATGATGCAGAGAACCCAAGCAGTACCCCGCTAGACTCTACGAAGATTGTTAACGGGGAGTTCCTCTTTGATGGCGAGAAGATTAAGACAGGGCTTTATTTCATTACCGTAAAGGGGATGGATCGTTACCTCGTAGACTTTGCTGAAAACAATTGCGAAATTGCGTATGACGAGGCGACCAAGGGGATTAAGGTAAAGGGCTCGCCTTATGACGAGTTGCTCAATAGCTACTACGCCCTCCGAGGTGAGAACCGCAAGGTGGTGCAAGAGTGTGAGGAAGAGGCGCAGAAGTACCCCCGCAACGAGGAGGAAATGACCGAAGAGCAAAAAACTGCGTATGAGGCGCTTATTAAGCGTTATTATGCGTCGAATGACAAGTTTACCGACGGGTTGAAGAAACTCGCGTTTGATAACCCCACAGCACCGCTCTCGTTTGTATTCCTCGCCACGCTTTTAGATGACCTCAACGACGAAGATCTGCAGAAAGCTAAAGAGATGATCTCTAACTACAAGGGCGCTGATTTTGTTGCCCTGAAGCGTTGCCGCGAGTTCTTTGAGATTCGAGAGGCTACGGCTACGGGCAAGCCCTTCCGCGATTTCGAAGTGTTGAACCAAGAGGGCGCTCGCTCCTCCCTTAGCAACGTCGCAGGCAAGGGGCAAGTCGTGTTGGTCGACTTCTGGGCTTCGTGGTGTGGCTATTGTAAGCGCGCCTTCCCCGAGTTGAAGGAGCTCTATAAGGAGTTTGCTCCCAAAGGCTTTGAAATCTTTGGCTACTCGATTGATAAGGATAAGAGCAAGTGGAAGGCTCAGATAGAGATCGAGGGGTTGCAGTGGCCACAGTTCGTTACCGACGAGTCGATTCAGGCTAAGGGTGAGAACCTTTATGGCGTGCGAGGCATTCCCTTCACGGTGCTCATCGATAAGGATGGCGCTATTTTAGGAACGAACCTTGCGATGGATGAATTGCGTGCAAAGCTCGCTGAGAAGTTGCAATAGTGAGTTGCGAGATGGTGATGCGCTCGTCCTTGTCGGTACCGGACGCGTAGCGACTCAGTTGGGGTTAGCCCTCCGCCGAGCGGGAATTGCCATCCGAGGAGTATACGGTAGAAATGAGAAAAAAGCCAGTCTGCTTGCGAGCAGATTGGCTTCTTCTGTTTATGCCGGCGCGATTGACCCACCCGCTGCTTTGGAGCAGCTGCCGCAGGGTGCAGTCTACTTGTTCTGTGTGTCAGACGACAGCATCTTGCCCTTGGCAGAGCAGTGGGATGCGCTCGCGGGGACGATCATCCACACCTCGGGGAGTGTACCGATGCCTCGCTTACAGCACAGCCGTACGGGGGTCTTTTACCCCTTACAGACCTTTTCCGCCGAGCGTGATGTTGACCTCTCTCAGACCCATTTCTTCGTCGAAGGGTCTGACGAGGGGGTTGTGGATATGCTGAGTGCATGGGCAAGACGGCTCTCTCATGTCGAGCCCGTGAGGCTAGACTCGGCACAGCGACAGTGGTTACACCTCCTTGGGGTCTTGAGTAACAACTTTACCAATGCGCTCCTTGTAGAGGTGCAGCGGATGGCGGTGGCACACCAGTTGCCTTTTGACGCGCTTGAGCCGCTTCTCGCCGAGACGCTCACCAAGGCGTTTGCCCTATCTCCTTTAGCCGCACAGACGGGACCTGCGCGCCGCGGCGACGAACAGACCCTAGCGCGTCATCGTGCCTTGCTTGCCGATACGCCCAGCCTTCGGCAACTCTATGACCTTTTTACCGCCCTAATCCAAGCCCAAGACGCCAAACCATGATTGACCGCCAAACCATCGACCTTATCCTGAGCCGTGCTGACATCCTCGATGTGGTGGGAGACTATGTCTCGCTAAGACAGCGAGGGGCAAACTGGGTCGGTTTATGCCCTTTTCACAACGAGAAGACCCCCTCATTCTCGGTGAGTCCGTCGAGAGGTATCTATAAGTGTTTCGGGTGTGGAAAGGGGGGCAATGCCCTCAATTTCGTTATGGAAGTGGAGCACCTGAGTTTCGTCGAGGCGGTGCGCTTCTTGGGGAAAAAGGTCGGGGTCGCCGTGGAGGAGGAGCAACGGACGCAGGAGCAGATCGCGGAGCTCGCCGAGGAGGCGCGTTTGATCGAGCTCAATGAGTGGGCTCAGAAATACTTTCATAACTACCTTATTGAAGACGAAAAGGGCAAGCTCGTAGGGCTTTCCTACTTTACTGAGCGAGGGCTTACCCTGTCGACTATCAATACCTTTGGCTTGGGTTTTTGCCCAGACACTGGTGCACAAATGACCCAAGCGGCGCTTGCGGCAGGCTGGTCTATCCCCGACCTTGTGAAGATTGGGCTCACGGTCGCGCGAGAGAACTGGAAGACCGACCGCTTCCGTGGACGCGCCATCTTCCCGATCCACTCCCTGAGTGGACGCCCGATAGCGTTCGGAGGGCGAGCACTTCGAACAGACGAGCATACGGCAAAGTACGTCAATTCGCCCGAAAGCCCTATTTACCACAAGAGTAATGAGCTCTTTGGGCTTTCGTTGTCGCGGAAAGGGATTGGCAAGCGCGATAAGTGTCTGTTGGTAGAGGGCTATATGGACGTCCTCTCCATGTGGCAGCGCGGGATAGACTATATTGTCGCCTCCTCGGGGACGTCGCTTACCATCGAGCAGGTGCGCCTTATTCACCGCTTTACGCAGAATATTACGGTGCTTTATGACGGTGACGCGGCAGGGATTAAGGCGGCTGAGCGTGGTGCGGGGCTTCTCCTAGAGGAGGGGCTCGCCGTGCGTATCGTCCTCTTGCCCGATGGACAAGACCCTGACGATTTTGCTAAGGCGCACTCGCTCGAGGAAATAGAAGCCTATATTGCTGAGCACGAACAGGACTTTATCCGGTTCATCACCTCTCTAGCCCTTGACGAAGCTCAGAACGACCCCAACAGCCTGACCCGAGTGGCAGAGTCGGTCTTGGCAAAGGTGGCGCTCGTCCCTAACCCCATCACGCGGAGCATGTACATCCGCCAAACCAGCGAGCTCTTTAAGCTAAGCGAGCAGCTTGTTACCGAGGCGGTCAATGACCTGCGCACCAAGCGGGGAATTACCCTCCAGCGCGAGGCGGCGCGTGAGGTGCGTCGCACGCAAGAAGCTACTTCTGAGGCAGAAAAAGAGCCCGTGGAAAACATCCCACAGGCTACGGACACAGAACAACGCTTAGACGCCTCGGAACGCGAAATTATAGAGTTTCTCCTCCGCTATGGGAAGGAAAAACCGTGGAATTATTTCGATTTGGAGACTGGGGAGGAAATTGAGGGGAGCACGGTCGCTGAGTTCTTCTTTCAGCAACTCGACCTAGATGAAATGACCCTTGTTAACGCCACTTACCGCGACCTTTTGGCGGAGTATCGCGACGTGTATACCACGAGCCCCGAGGTCGACCTCCTGCAGCACTTTACGCTTCACCCCTCGCCCGTCTATTCGCAACTAGCAATAGCGTTAACCGAAGAAAAGTTTGTCTTGAGTCGGCGCTGGAGTCGTGATAGCTCGCCCGACATACAGGAAGCCGCACATCGCGCCTTCGTTTCGGCAACTGCCGAGCGGGTGATGTATACTTATAAGGCGCGGGCGATTATGTTGCGGTTGCGCGAGCTTGAGAAGCAACTGCTCCAGACAGAAGACGAGGCGGAGCAACTGGAGCTCCTACGAGCCATTCAAGAGCAAAACTACCACCGTCAACGACTAGCCGAGCTCTTGCGCCGTACGCAACTTTAAGCGTACTCTTCCTCGGGAGGAACCACGCTCACTTCCCGCATAGCCCCCTCGTGACACCGATAGACGCGCGCACTAAAACGCTGCACAATGCCGTAGTTATGGGTTGCCATTACTACGGCTTTTTTACGCTCAATGAGTGAAAAGAGGGTCTGCATAATCCCCGCGGAGGTGGCGGGGTCTAGATTACCGGTGGGCTCGTCGGCAAGAATGAGAGGCGGGTCGTTGAGTAGGGCGCGAGCGATCGCCACACGTTGCTGCTCGCCCCCAGAAAGTTGATTGGGAAGTTTATAGGCTTTGTGCTCCAAGCCGACGAGTGAGAGCACCTCGGCGATGCGCTCGCGGATAGCCCCGCGCGACGACCACCCCGTAGCGCGCAGCACGAAGTGGAGGTTGCGCTCCACCGTACGGTCAGGCAGTAGCTTAAAGTCTTGAAAGACCACCCCGATGTTCCGACGTAGGTAGGGGATGTCGCGTTCGCGCAGGTCGCGCAGGTCATAGCCACACACCACCCCCTCGCCAACGCACAGGGGGATTTGCCCTGTAAGGGTCGACAGAAAGCTCGACTTGCCCGACCCCACGCGCCCGACGAGGTAAAAAAACTCGCCGGCGTGTAGAGAGAAGTCGACGCCGCTCAGGAGGATATTCTCCCCCTGAGCGATCGACGCGCCGCGTAGGTAAACCACTTGTTCGCTCATCCTTTCGCTGTGGTGCTATTTCTCGTCTCTTATGGCGGCTATCCCCGGCAGGTTCTTCCCTTCGAGGTACTCGAGCATGGCGCCTCCACCGGTCGATACGTAACTTACGCCACCTTCGAGCCCGCTGGCCTTGAGCGCTGAGACGCTATCGCCGCCGCCCACGAGGGTGTAAGCTCCGCCTTGCGTGGTTTCGGCGAGCGCCTTAGCGATAGCAAACGTCCCTTGGGCAAAGTGAGGCATTTCGAAGACCCCCATCGGTCCGTTCCAAAAGACCGTTTTACTCTCAAGGATGGCTTGGCTAAAGCGCGCGCACGAAGTCTCGCCGATGTCGAGCCCCATCCACCCCTCTGGGGTAGCTTCGATTGCCGAAAGACGCGTTGTGGCGTCGTCGGCAAACTTGTCAGCGTTGACGGCGTCGATAGGCAAGAGGAGCTCTACGCCACGTTCCTTGGCTTTGGCGAGGAGTTCGCGTGCGGTGGCGAGGTGTTCCTCTTCGCAGAGCGAGTTGCCTATTTCCCCCCCTTGTGCCTTGACGAAGGTGTAGGCCATCCCCCCGCCGATGATAATCTTGTCGACGCGCTCGAGCAGGGAGGAAATGAGCACTATCTTGTCAGAAACCTTGGCGCCCCCCATGATGGCACACAGCGGTCGCGTCGGGTTCTGCATCACGTAGTCGAGGGCGGCGATCTCTTGGTTCATCAGACGCCCGAACATACGTGCCTCTGGGAAGAAGCTGGCGATGTGCGTCGTCGACGCATTGGCACGGTGTGCTGCCCCAAAGGCATCATTAACAAAGCAGTCGCCACACTCGGCGAGCTGTGCCGCGAAGCTTTTTTGTGCTTCTTTCATGGCGGCTTTGCGCGCTTTGTAGCTTTCGTCGCTCTCGCCCTCTTTTTGCTTTACCTTGCCCTCGTCTTCGGGGTGAAAACGGACGTTCTCGAGCATGAGGATCTCGCCATCTAAGAGCTGTTTCGATGCGCGCACGGCGTCCTCGCCGATACAGTCGTCACAGAAGGCTACGTGTTTGCCGATAAGGGTCTCCACAGCATGGAGGATGCGTCGGAGTGAGAGCTCCTCTACGGGTTTTCCGCCGGGGCGTCCCATGTGCGAAATGAGCACCAAGCGCCCTCCCTTGCTGGCGATCTCCTGGATGGTAGGTAATGCCCGCCGAATGCGACTATCGTCGCTAATGAGCCCCGTATGCTTGTCAAAGGGCACGTTGAAGTCCACGCGCAGGAGTACGCGCTGACCTCGGAAATCAAATTGGTCTATTGTGTTCTGCATCGCTATACTTTCTAATGGTTAACAAATATAGGGAAAAAGCCCAGTTTGGGGAATGGAGAGGGGGCATGGCGGCGGTAAGAAGTTTAATCTCCATGGTGACGCCCGCCTCACATTGTGCTCGCTTAGCTGGAGTCAACTCTCCGATGCGGTACTTCCACGGGAATGTAATAGATCCCAACCACCGACTTGCCTCCCGCCGCCCCCCTTCACTGCACCAATATTTCGACTTGTAATAATGTGACTATTAACTCATTGCATATATAGAACAAGTTATTTGGAATATGGAACATGCGTCTTAATACGTAATACACTAACTTGCGAGACGAAAGAATCGACGGACTGTGTCAAACTAAATATGAGAAAAATGAAAAGACGGAAACTACAAACCGTGGGGTGGATGGCTGCCCTCCTCTTAAGCGCGGTGCTGTGGACAGCCCCCGCTATGGCAGAAGAAGTGAAGTATGAACTCTGGATTGCAGGGAAATAGCTCACCAGCGAGAACTGCACGAATATCAGTAAAGACAACGGCTTCCTCGGCGTGACTGGCGACGAGTGCTACTATGACCACGCGAAGCGCACCCTCTTTATGAAAAACGTGACAATAGAGGCTGGCGACGGGCATAGCGCCGTAGCGAATGGTTCAATATATCGCTTAAAAATTAAGGTGGAGGGCAAGAATTACTTGAAAAGTACCAACAGGTCTGCCCTCTATAATGGTGTCGAAATAATGATAATAACGGGCGAAGAAGGTAAAGCTTCGCTGGAGGTAACGAGCAGGGATAGCGCAGCGGTATGTGTGAAGGAGACTGTTTCAGTCGAATATATTGATTTCATTGCCACTGGGAAATGGGGGGTTCTGGGAAAAGCTCCAACTCATCCGCTATGCAATTTCGCTCTTCATTTTGCAAAAGGAACGATTACGGCTACTGGCAAAGAGGAAAATGAGTGTGCCGTTTCGAATGTGCAGGATATGGGGTATGATGATGTACTAATAAGAAAACCTATAATAACACCTACAGACGGGGGGTATAAGTGGCTAAATAAGTTTTTTGCAGATCAGGAAGGGAATAAAGTAAAAAGAATTCAGTTCGACAGGAGATACCCGCTTTACCTCACAACAGGTTATGTTGATGTAGATAACTGCAATAATATACCTGCCGACCCGCAAATTGAGTATATTACGGTAGCCCAAGGTGGTCATTTTTACTACAAACATGACATCAAAACGCTGTTTATGAAGGATGTGACGATAGACAAGCCAGATCGAGTGCATTGTGCTATAACTAACTATGGTATAGAGGGATTGACTATTCATCTGGAAGGAAATAATACATGGTCTGTAAGGCAGATAGGACTCTTGTGTGAAGCCTCTACCAAAATAACAGGCAATGGGACTTTAACAATAAGAACCCAAGCGCTCACGCAATATGGATTCGGTATCCAAACTAGTAATGACCATCCGAATATTACTGTTGATGTTTCTGACATCACAGTCGAGGCACATACTCCGCTCTTCTTATCCTATCAAAACGCTTCTTCGGGCTACTCAGGAAAATTCACTCTAAACAACGTAAAGGCAACAGTTCATGGTGCGCTCAAAAATTGTGACTGCACGTTCAAGGGCTGCAAGATCGTATCGGCAGAGGGGGCGCCGCCCATAGAGATAGATCGCATCCGCGTGGAGTCGCTCAGCTTCTCTCCTGCAGAACTCACCCGCTACGTCGGCGATGCGCCCGAAGCAGAACCCATGCCCGAGGTGATTCCCGCCGAAGCAGGCAACAAAAAACTGGCGTGGACTTCCGATAACGAAGAGGTAGCCAAAGTAGTGGACGGGAAACTAATTATCGGTACAAAGGGGACGGCACTCCTTACCGCCACCACAACCGACGGTAGCAATCAAAAAGCTCAGCTGACTGTCCACGTGCGCTACCGTGTGGATGGGGTAAAGCTCTACCAAGGCACGGAGGAGGTCTTGGCGCTTACCATTACCGAGGGACAGTCCGTTACGCTCATAGCGAAAGTCGCACCAGTAAACGTCCCTAGTGGGGTAGAATGGGCGTTCCAAGAGGGCGAGTTCGCCGTGAAAGATAAAAGCACCGAAAAGGCGACCTTCACCGCATTGAAGGCGGGCGACTACACTATCACAGCGAAGGCAGTAGAAGATAACGAGAAAACCGCGACGGTGACTGTAAAGGTGCTGCCCAAGGTGGCGAGCCTCACCCTCCACGAAAAGGACAAAACCGAAGCGATTGGCGATGTGCTAACCTTTGAGATAGGCGAGAGCAAGACCTTCGAAGTAAAGCAGTTGCCCGCCGAGGCGCTTTCCTTGCCCGTCAGCTGGAGTGTCACCGTGGGGGGCAAGCCGACTGAGGACGTAACGGTAGCCGATGGCGTTGTTATGGTGAAGAAATGGGTAGAAGGTTGCACCCTTACCGTTCAAGTAAAAGTGTCGGAGTCTGAAACCGTTAAGAAAGAAGTTACCCTGACCGTACTCAAGCCTGCACCCAAGGAAATAAAGCTCGAACCTAAGGAGCTTACGCTCGCAGCAGGGGAAACGCAAGAGGTGACTATCTCCTTTGTGGGTGACGCGCCACTTGACGAAGGGGTAACCATTGAGCCTGCCACAAGCGAATATTTTACCTTCAAGCAAAAGGGTAAAAAGCTCACCATTACCGGCACGAAGCCCACGACCGAGGCTGTGACCCTGACGGTAACGAGCACGCGAAACACCACGGTAAAAGAGAGCTGTAAGCTGACAGTGACCAAGGCCGTGCCGACCGCCATCACCATCGCTGAGGAAGACAAAGCCTTTGCACTGAAGAAGGGCGACAGCAAGGAGATTACCCTCGGCTTTACTCCCGCAGAGGATGTTGATAACGAGGTCGTGGTAACGGTAGCGCCCGAGGGGGCACTCACTGCAACCGCTGCGGATGGCAAGCTGACCCTCAAGGCAGATAAGCCTTTTGACAAGGAAACGACGGTAACGGTCTCCGTAGCGAGCAAGGTGGCGCCGACGGTGAGCAACAGCTGCACGGTAACGTTAACCAAGGCAGCGCCGACCGCCATCACCATCGCTGAGAAAGATAAAGCCTTTGAAATGAAGAAG
>CALHZE010000342.1 GCA_938040915.1 uncultured Bacteroidia bacterium
CGCCTGAAAACGATGACTAGGATAAAGATTATAGAGATACGTCCGCTGAAAAAGCAGATTGCGGAAATCTACAAACACACTTGTGTGCACCCCCACGCGATAACGCGCCTGAAGGTTTAAGTCAAACGTCGACGGCAGATCGATCGCCTTCCCATCAGCATCTAGCGCCTTACGCCCCCCCGAGACGTGAAAGTCTAAACCCGCATAAATCTTGTCACGCAAATTATAGTTTGCAAACAACGTCGCCATCACCGTCGGAATATGCCACGGCGCGGCTAGCTGTATCAACGAATAACTCCAATAATCCCCTCTCACCCCAGCGGCAAAACGCGAGGTGAGCGCATAATGCAACTCTGCTGCCAAGTGCAACTCTGAGCCGCGGTCATAAACCGAACGCATCGGCGAAACCAACCCCGTCTGATAATGCAACGGCGTCATCTCTCGCTGCGCTATCCCATTAACACTAAAGCGCATACTGTCGACCAAGCCATACGCTCCGTACACGTGAAAACCAAAATCATTGCTAAACTTCCCGCGAGCGCCAAAACGCAACTCCATATTCCGAGAGCTATTCCATACCTTCTCGCGCGGGTGCAAAAAAGGGTTCGTTTCAGACAACGTTACGCGATCGGCTACCTCTAAACGACCGTCTATTTCGAAATAGGGAATAAAATACTGCCTGATAATGTCATAGGACAGATGACCACGCGGGTAGACATGCACCTCTGACTGCGCACCATTCGCATCATACGTCAAATCCACACCCGCCAACACTCGCCAACGGTCGCCAGACAACTTCACCCACGGCGCTAAACTGACGATCGTGTTTGGGTGCGACACCTCGCCTAACGACAAACCATAATGACGCACCGACAACGCTCCCCCATAACGCTGACCATCAAAGTCTTTATAGCCCTCTAAACGAGCCCCGACATGCCACTCTTGACCGCTAAAGTTATCTGCATAACCCGACACCTCACCGCGCGCTAAATACTGAAAATGGGCAGAATCTAAGTGCGTAGACCCCACCTCAAAGACCACGCCCCCTACGTGCCTACTGTACCCCGACTTCCACAATGTGTCTTGCGACACCACCAACGTGTCGCCAAGACCATAAAAACTAGAGTAACGATGCCGATAACCGCTCCGAACATAATAGCGCAAGCGGTGCTTTTTCGAAAAGCCGCGCAGTTCCCCACCGCCCCCCGTACGCGAATACGGCGCATCCACATCCTGCTCACTTCCCTGCGACCGATCTCCCACCACAAGAGTTCCCCAGCTACTAAAATGCGACACCTCTAGCGAATAACTGAGACGCTCTGAGCGCCCCCCAGAAATATACCCTTCCAACCACGGCGAATAGTTATTCCCACCACCGAGCTTGAGATAAAAAGGCGATAACTTTTCCTCACGCACCCGTCCCATCTTCGCCGGTGGAATGGGACGCAAAGGCAAGAGACGTACCAAAGGGCGAGCCGACAAATGATATTCAAACTTCGGTGACACGACCACCGTGTCATCTAGTTGCGGCAGGAAGTTTATCTTCCCCGCATCGCTTATCCACGGGTCAAACACCCGACTCACCTCTACCACCTTCGCCGACGAGGGCGACATCTGCGCTACGCCACTCACCGTGTCCACCTGTCCCCACGCGACCAAAGTGAGAAGGAGTAAGACGACCACTACGCCCCAGCGCTTCCCTTGACTACACCGCATCACACACCCTCCCTACCTTGCGCAAAACGGAACTGTATCGTGTCTGCTGGGATCACCCGCTCCCGTGCCTTTTCCTCTGCCGCCAAACGCTCCAACGCCGCCTTTACCTCCGCCACAATCCCATCATCCTTCACCTCATAGTTCGCTAGAATGCTCTGCAAGGTCGCGCGCGCCTGAAATAGGTCATCCTGTTGCCGATACCCTTCTGCCAAAAGCAAAAACGATTTCGCTAACCAATACTGGTGCGGCGTATTGCGTTTGGCAAAAGCAAAGACCTCCTCTTGCAACTTGCCCCAATCACCCTGCTTGGCGCGAATCTCCATCCGGTAACGCGCCTCTGCCCCCGTCGCAGCCCCCGTATTGCTCCCAATGAGCGCAAACACATTGTAAGCCTGTTCGTAACGTTCGCTCCGCAAAAGCGAAAGACCTAATTGATAACGGGCGAACAATTGACGCTCGGGCGCAGTGCGCTCATCCGCCAAGACCGCATTCGCATACTCGGCGATCCGCCCCTCTTCGCCCAATACGACGACCATTCGCAATTTGCCATAACGAGCCTCTTGTAACAGACGCGGGTCGCTCGTCACACGCTCCAGAGCCTCGTACCCCTCCAACGCCTCGCGATACTCCTTCCGCTGTTCATAAATAGGGCACACTTTCGCCAAAGCCTTGTCATAAAACTCGTTTGGTTGACGCCGCACGACCACCTCCAACCGCGGCAAGGCCGCCACCGAGTCGCTCGCACGCAACAGACAATCTGCTAAATAATAGTTCGCCGCTACGCTACCCGCCCCCTCTGGAAACTCCCGCAAATACTCCTCCAGCGACATACGCGCCCGCCCATACTGGCCGCCCATATACTGCGCCTCCGCCGTGGTGTAATACAGCGAGTCGCGACGCCCCTGCGATACCCGATTCTCCTGGCCGATCTCGTTCAGATAGCTCAGATAGGGCTTGACATCCCCCTGCGCCTTATAAACGCGCTCGAGTGCTGAAAGCGCCTCATGCATCGAGGGCGTACCCGGATAGTCATGCACCACTCGCTTCAACTGTGTAATCGCGTCCTCATACGCGTCTTGTTCGTAACTCACTAACCCTATCTGCAACAACGCAGACGGCGCATTCGCACTCGACGGAAATTCATTCACCACCCGCCAATAATACTCCCCAGCCGCCGGCAAACTGTCTAACAAGTGATAGGTTTCCGCTATCTCAAAATACGCATTACTCCGGTACGGCGAACTCGGGTAACGCTCACTCATCGACGCCAATGTCGCGATCTTCTTCTCAGGGCGCGATACCAACCCCAACACACAACCCTGCTGGTAAAGCGCATAATCGGCACCAAGCCCGCCAACACGCGACGCGCGTTCGTAGTACTCGTTC
>CALHZE010000343.1 GCA_938040915.1 uncultured Bacteroidia bacterium
GCATCACGTTGCGTCCGGCGCTAAGGGCGCGCGGCCCGTGCGGGCGACAAGCGGTCCTACGCGGACGGCGATGCGGACGGCGATGCGGACGGCGATGCGGGCGATGAGCGAATAAGGGAAAATCAGACAGGCGGCACAAAACGGACTCCTATCGTGTGCGTTCGTTCCCTGTAGAGGCGCTGCATGCAACGCCCCCCCTACAGAGGATGGGTATTTGTGTTTTGTACGGACGCAACGCGATGCGTCCGTATACCGTTGATTGGGAATCTGTTTGTACGGATGCCTATCGTGTGCGTTCGTTCCCTGTAGGGGCGCTGCATGCAACGCCCCCCCACAGGGAAATGGGTATTTGTGTTTTGTACGGACGCCTATCGCGATGCGTCCGTATACCGTTGATTGGGAATCTGTTTGTACGGACGCCTATCGTGTACGTCCGTACACCGTTGGGGTGTGCATGCCGCGAGACGCGGACAAAGGGGATTGCTCTTTTTTCGTTATTTTCGTGTCAACAAAGAGAGATAGGATGAACCAACCACACCGTCGCCTACCGATTACTACCCAAAGTTTCGAGAAGTTGCGAAACCAAGGAGACCTTTACGTCGACAAAACGCAATATATCGAGAAGCTCTTCTCCCTCGGCAATGTCTTTTTCTTGAGCCGTCCGCATCGCTTTGGCAAGAGTCTTTTCCTATCGACCCTCCGAGCCTATTTCGAAGGGAAAAAGGAGCTGTTTCAGGGGCTTTATATTGAGAAGGCAGAGGAGGAGATCGCTCGCCTACAGCGTCGTGAGCCGTGGGAAGATAGCCCCGTGTTGTATATCGAACTGAATGCGGAGCACTTCTCTAGCCTTGAGATTTTGGAAAATTGTCTAGAAACCCACCTTGTGGCTTGGGAAGCTCGTTACGGGAGTAATGGTGTTGCGAAGACCCCAGCGGGAAGATTCCGGAGTGTCGTAGAGAGAGCATACGAGCAGACGAAACGACAGGTGGTTATACTCATCGACGAGTATGACAAGCCCCTCCTCGAGACGGTCAATGACGAAGCGCTTAACCAAGCGAGCCGTTCGTTACTTAAGGCTTTTTATGAGGTCTTGAAACAGTGTGATCGTTACATCCGCTTCGCCTTCCTGACGGGGATCACTAAGTTTAGCAAGACGACGCTTTTTAGCGGGGTGAATAACCTGTTTGATCTCACTCTAGAAGATGATTATGCGGGTATCTGTGGTTTTACTGAGGGAGAGCTTGATCAGTTTGCGCCTGAGATAGAACGACTGGCTGAGAAGCAAAAGAGTACGGTAGAAAAGACGCGAGCGCGATTGCGGAAGGGATATGATGGCTATTCTTTTTCGCGTCGCGGGGAGCGGGTTTACAATCCCTTTAGTCTTTTGCGGGTGCTGGCTAATGGCGAGTATAATCATTATTGGTTTGAGAGTGGGACGCCGACATACGTGGTCAACTATATTGTCCGGAATCAGTATGACGTCCCCAACCTAGAGAAGGGCGTGGAGGTCGACGTAGACGACGTGCAAAACTTCCGTTATGGTGAACGGAGTACGGTCTCGCTTCTTTTCCAGTCGGGGTATCTTACGGTTAAGAAGTTCTTCCCTCGGATGAATACTTTCTTCCTCGGCTTTCCTAACGAGGAGGTGCGTTATGGCTTTATGAAGAGCTTGCTGCCGATTTACTCACATATCGAAGATTCTGAGGTGGGGACTCTGGCGCGGAACATTTATCGCGCGCTGCTTGTTGGGAATCTCGCGGAGGTAATGTCGTGGGTGGATGTGGTGCTTGCGGGGATACAGTATGGTAATCTTCCGAGTAACGAGGCGGGGCGTCCCTTGCGAGAGTACTATTATCAGTCAGTGCTTTATGTGCTTTTTTTCTTATTGGGGATGCACGTCCAGGTGGAGGAGGTTTGTGCCGCGGGGCGTATTGATATGGTCGTCAGAACCACGAAGCGTATTTACATTTTTGAGTTTAAGGTGATGACGGCAGGCACTGCAGAGGAGGCGATCGAGCAAATCAAGGCGCAGGGTTATCACAAGAAGTTTCTTAAGCACAAGCGCCCCATCCACCTCGTGGGGGTAAGCTTTGACGAAAAGACGCGCAACATCGGGGCGTGGAAGGAAGAGGTGCTCGGGGCAGACGGGCGCTCCTAGCGTGGATGGCATCCCTACGAAGACCATTCGGTTAATAATGCGCGCCCGCGTAGGCAGGGTCGTGTACGGACGCATCACGTTGCGTCCGGCGCTAAGGGCGCGCGGCCCGTGCGGGCGACA
>CALHZE010000344.1 GCA_938040915.1 uncultured Bacteroidia bacterium
TAGCTCGCTATCAGGCATATTATAGCCTGCCAATGGGTCTGAGGCGATCAAAATGTCTTTCACAACGCCACCACTCTTAAGTGCCTCAAGATAAACACCCCCAGGGTTCTTAAACGAACTCCAGAAACCCGCATAACGTCCTCCTACCACGTCGATAACAAATTGGTTATAACCCTCCTTGGGAGAAAGACGCGTACGTTTCTTAGTCTTCAAGTCGACCCCATACAACTGGCGCTGCAAAACAGCACTCTCGTTAGATGCATAATAGAGTGTAGAGCCATCAATGCTAAAATCTAACACATCCAAAACCTCCCAATCACCCACGGTTAGCGGAGCTAACAACTTCCCCTCTGTATTGTAAAGGTAAAGATGGTTATGCCCCGAACGCTGACTCTCCCAAACAAAAAGATCGGGACTGCCAGGGACGAACCGCACAGGGTTCATCGGTTCGACATACTTATCGCTGGTCTCTGTAAAGAGTGTCTTGTCTAACTTACCCGTAGCCACATTATAGCGGTTTAGGTGCATCGTATCCTGCGCGCGGTTAAGTTCTGCCACATAAAGGAACTTCCCGTCCGGACTCCAAGCGAGGTTTGTGAAATACTGGTCACTCTTCATCTCGGTTTCCAACCAGACCTGTTTACGCTCGTCAAGCGAATAGATCCCGATCATTACACGGTGTGTCACGCCGCCCGCCATGGGATAACGAATCGAGTGTAACGATGCCGGCGTGGTAGTAATGTCGACGAGCGGGTACTCGGTTACCATCCGTTCATCCAAGTGGTAATAAGCAAGATGACGCCCATTAGGAGACCAGTAAATCCCGCGTTCGATGCCAAATTCGTTACGATGCACAACGCGCCCATGGCGTATGCCCGCCTCTGCGAACCCCGCGACCTCATAGCGTTCCCCCTTAGCATCTAAGGCGACAATACTTTCTTCTTGGTTATACGAAATAGCTCGCCCCTGCGGCGCAAATTGTAAGTTCTCGGCATCCTCAGGAAGGGTCCACCCTACGCGTACTTTCTTTGCCTCGGGGTCGAGAAAAAGCTGCTGATTCTTGTGCCATAACTCGACCTCATTGCCAGAAAACCAGCGATAGCCTGTCCACGCCGTTGGGTTACCACGAAGCCCAGCTGCAGAAAATAGTGACTCAAAATCAGAAAGACGATACGCGTGGGTATCGTTGCCTGCTACGACTCTCAGTTCCTCGCCCTCGACATAGCTATAGGCATCTCGCCCCGGTATCCAGCGGAACTGAGCCAATGTTTTGGGAGAAAGACTCTTGCCCTCTGATTCGCGGAGGACAGCCTCCTCCATCGTGAGGTCGCGTTGCGCCATTCCACTCAGTGTTGTAAATAAAAAAGGGAGGAAGAGAGGTAGAATGAATCGTACTCGCATAGCGGTCATAAGATTTGTAATTACTTGCTCTTAAGCAAGGTCTTAAATACTTTTTCAAATTTTTCTACTTTGGGCGCTACCACCAAACGGCAATACCCCTCGTTCTTGTTCAGCGAAAAATAATTGGTATGGTAGTCCTCTGCTGGATAGAATGCACGGAAGGGCTCGACCTGCGTAACAATCGGTTTCGGGAAGACCTTCTCAGCCGTTAGGGCAGCTATTGTGCGCTGTGCCTCTTCTCGCTGTGCCTCTGTGTGATAAAATATCACAGACCGATATTGCGTCCCAATGTCTGGTCCTTGTTGGTTAAGTGTCGTGGGGTCATGCATCGTGAAAAAGACCTTCAGTAGCTCAGTATATGAGATCTGAGCTGGGTCATAAGTAATCTGCACCACCTCGGCGTGCCCCGTCTCACCGGTACACACATCACGATAAGAGGGGTTGACGGTTGTCCCCCCACTAAACCCAGAGCGCACACTTTCCACACCGCGTAGCTGACTAAACATAGCCTCGCTACACCAGAAACACCCCATACCAAACGTAGCTTGTTCCATAGCCTTCACTCCTCCCGAGAGTATTACGCACAATACCAACGACAAAAATAGTCGCATTTTTTACAAGATGTGCATCGCAATAACGGCACAAGCCTCCGCATCAGCCAATGCATTGTGGTGATTGGCAAGGTCATAACCAAACTGAGCCGCCACCGTGTGGAGCTGATAATTTTCCAATCCGTTCAAATCTTCGCAACGTCGTGCCGCTTTGAGGGTACAAAAAAACGGGGTCGTATAACAAAGACCATAATGCTCTAGCGTGTGTTGCAAGACAGACGAGTCAAAAGGACTGTTATGCGCCACCAAAGGCAAATCACAAATAAACGCTTTCAGGTTTGGCCATACCTCATTAAAACGAGGCGCATCATCGGTATCCACTTGCGAAAGACCGTGAATCCGAGTAAACCAGTAGTAGTTGGGATAAGGGTGAATAAGCGAGTAGAAACTATCCTCAATCTTCCCATTCCTTACCCGCACCGCACCCACACTACACGCACTTGAGCGGTGGTTGTTAGCGGTCTCAAAATCGATAGCTACGAAGTCCTGCATTTTATCCCACTAGCTTTTAGCAACCACAAGGTAGCTCTTTTTTACGAATTAACCGAAAACAGTGGCACACGTGCAGACGTCAACACCCCAAAGAGACCAGACTTACGAGTCTGCGTTCCACACTCTCTGTGTTTTCTAGATATTGATAACCATTGCAATATGCCATATAGACAGTGCGAAAAGAGGGAAAACGTATCAAAACTCCGTTTTCCCTCTTCTGTAGGGGTTAGCGTGCTAAAACCACACAGAGCCCCCAATCAACCTTCCCCCTTTCACTGCTCTTTAATCTGGACAGCGATTTCCTTGCTTAACACTAATCCATTGGCAAAGCTCAGGGTTACCTCAATTTGTTGACTAGGGTTTGAGGGTTTCTGGGTAAACTCTATGCTCATCACCAAACCATACACATATTCCTTCTTGCCTCGATATCCACTCTCTCGGAAAGTAGGATATTTAATCGGAGTAAAAGGTTCTTCTGGCTTGATTAGATAGCTCCCATTGCTACCATCTTCAATATTTGTTGGCTTTAATGTCTTGTCAAAGACATAATCAAAAGATTCAAATCTTAGCCGAATGATATCTTTTAACGAACTGCCCAATGGGTGCGCCTCATCATAACCAGTAAGTGTTTTTACTGATATGTCGGAAATGGAAGACTCTATGGTCTGCGTATATGTTGGGGTCGGATGCCGATATCCCTCTTTCTTGGGCACATCACCTATTACGCTAGCTAGTTTCTTAAACTCTGCAGAAGTAGCTTCGAAGAACTGGTTATAGCTATTGCCATACAAGAGCAAAAACAGGGCTGTGCGTTCACTTTCCCCAAAGTCATAACCATTGCCCGTACCCTCCTTAATTTCTAACCCCTTTACTTTCAAAATATCTGTAAAGAAATATGGCGAGGTACTCCCTTCTCCATCTAGTCCGTTTCGTTTTTCGCTCCCCTTTTGAGACGAAGCTTCTCTTAACGACTGTCGAGTGCAAGAAGAAATCACCAAAGTCGCGAGACAGAGCACGGAGATAAAAATAAAGCGCGTTTTCATTTTACCTTAATGTCTACAAAGCAGACGGCAAATAGGAACAAGACTCTTAACTGTTTCTTTTTCGTCATACCGCATAAAACCATGAGTCGCATGGAGACTTAAGGAGTTGATATACACATCAACTAGCCACGCTTCCGCCCCATATTCTACACGAAGATATATTTTTTTAGAAACCTATACAAAAGCAAGAGGCGCTCTATGAAAAAAGCGGTAGAAGAGAAGCTCTTACTCATTTACGACCTCGAGACAAAAGGCAAATCACTTTTCACCCACATAAAGAGCGTTTGTGAGACGCCAGACACCTTAAAGCAGATGATGTAGCACTCTATCCTCTACTCAGCAGATGAAAAGCAAAAGCTCTACACTCCTTTCCCGAAATACTGACATAAAAAAAGGCGTCCCAGAGAACATACGCTTCTCTGAGACGCCATGTCTCATAATACAAATGAATCAGTGCCCAGGACAAGACTCGAACTTGCATGTCCTTTAACAGACACCAGCCCCTCAAGCTGGCGTGTCTACCAATTCCACCACCTGGGCAAAAATCAACACAACCTTGCAAACAACATAGACACCCACCACAGAGCCCCAGCAACACCCCCTACTCCACTTGCCCTATAACAGACACCCGGAAAGCTCCCCACATTCTCCTTCGGTGCCCAGGACAAGAATCGAACTTGCACAACATTGCTGTTACTAGTCCCTGAAACTAGCGCGTCTACCAGTTCCGCCACCTGGGCAGGTCAACGCTCGGAAACTCTAATTCCCCTCGCTAATCCCTCGTCCCTTAGCACGACACAAAGATAGATCTCTTTTTCGAAACAGCAAAATCTTAAGCCCCTTTTTTCTACACATACATCCACGACACCGCCACGAGAGTCCTCCTTTAGGAGAGTGCAAAGACCTTTAGATAAGCAAGATACCCCATCAACCCCTAACGGGCTCAATACGTCAAAAAATTACGGAATACCTAAGACCTGCACCCGCTCAACTACTCGCGAACGGAAGTAGAAATGCACTTCGTAAGGCGCTCCGGATGTGCGAAGCCGTAAGGTATCTGAAACCACCTCTGGGAGATCGCTGATCTTCGTCTGTAAAGAGTCAAGCGATAGCCCTACACGGATTCCCGCATTCAGCCGATAAGTTGGTTCGCCCAACGTAGCCGCCATAAAGCGTTCCTCGCCTTGCGCCGAACGGTAAAGGATAATCTTGCTTTCGCGAGGCAGTAGGAACTCATACAACGTGTCAGAGTCTTTACGGAAACGCGACGGTTGAAACAACATCCGCGTGGGTCGCACCGTAGGCAACTCGGCGCGGAACGCTGCAATAGTCCCCTCGTGTTGAAAGGGTCTATGCAAAAGCGCGTCTACGGAGATGGGGGCTTCTTCTATCGCCCCGCGCCGCCCTTCTTGGCGAAAGGGTCGACACCCCATCCCCCACCAAAGGACCCCGATAAATGACAAGCATAGCAAGACCTTTCGCCACATCACTTTTCCTCCCCGAGCGTGTAAACTATCCGTTGCAAGGTCGCGGCGATCTCTTTCCGACTACTCCCCAAATGACCGAGCTCACTCGGCGGGATC
>CALHZE010000345.1 GCA_938040915.1 uncultured Bacteroidia bacterium
CGGGTGTGTTACCCGCTTACCTCCCGGATAACCGGTATGGCGATAATAATTCTTGTCCGAAAGCTTCTTCCCCGTAAAACGAACTTTCTCGGCATTGATAATGATAACATTATCGCCGCAATCTACGTGTGGGGTATAGCTTGGCTTATGCTTTCCGCGCAAGACCAACGCCACACGACTTGCCAGTCGCCCCACAATTACATTTGTGGCATCAATCACAAACCACTCTTTCGTAACGGTAGCCTTATTAGCTGAGACCGTCCTGTAACTCAAAGTATCCACCACTTATGCCCTTTCTTTCACCACGCTCGCGCGTAAACCAACTACATATTAGTATTTTGAACGCACAAAGTTAACACTTTTCCGCGAAACAAACCGCTTTGCACTCAAATAGACTTTTTCATCCCCCTATGAGGACTCCTTAATTGACATACCGTTGCACGTCGGCAACAGATACCTCGCCATCGGTCATAATCAACAACCGCTCAACAATATTGTGCAACTCTCTCACATTCCCTGTCCACGAGCGTTCGCAAAGCGCCCCCATCGCCTCTTTCGAGATTTTCCGTTTGGAAACCCCATTCTGCTTGCAAAGGAGGGTCACAAAACGATCCACTAACAACGGGATATCCTCACTCCGCTCGCGAAGGGGCGGCACGTGAATAAGAATCACACTGAGACGGTGATAGAGATCTTCCCGAAAACGCCCCACTTTAATTTCTTCTTGCAAATTTTTGTTTGTCGCTGCAATCACGCGCGGATTGACCTCGATCTCTTTATCGCCCCCCACGCGAGTAATACGCCCTTCTTGCAAAGCTCGAAGCACCTTGGCCTGAGCATCAAGACTCATATCCCCGATTTCATCAAGAAAGAGCGTACCATCACAAGCGAGCTCAAACTTACCTTTCCGCTGCTTAATGGCCGAGGTAAAAGCGCCCTTTTCGTGCCCAAATAACTCACTTTCGATGAGTTCGCTCGGGATAGCAGCACAATTGACCTCTACAAACGGACCGTCTGCAAGCGTGCTCAATTGGTGGATCCCCCGCGCAACCAATTCCTTCCCCGTACCATTCTCGCCGGTAACAAGTACGCGCGCATGTGTTGCAGCGACCCGCCGCATCATTGCCCTGACGTTTTGGATTGCCTCCGACTCCCCGATGAGTTCCGAATCCTGCTGTACCCGCTGCCGAAGACGCTGTGTTTCTTCGACCAACGACGTACGTTCGAGCGCATTACGGAGGGAAACCAAAAGGCGATTCAAATCCAGCGGCTTCTGGATGTAATCATAAGCGCCTTTCTTCAGAGATTCGACCGCCGTATCAATCGTCCCATGCCCCGAGAGCATAATCACGGGGAGCTCGGGGGCTATTTCGCGGAGGGCGACCAACAACTCAATCCCATCCATACCCTGCATTTTCACATCACACAGAGCAACATCACACGAGGTTTGCCGAAAGAGCTCTAGCGCTTCGCGCCCCCCTGATGCAGTTTCTACCGCATACCCCTCCGTTTCGAGGATGCTGCGCATAGTCTGTAAGATAGCCTCTTCGTCGTCAACAAGTAGAATCCGAGCGGAAGGAGTTGCGGGAGTTCGTTTTTTCGCACCCTCTCGCATCAGCTACCGCCTCCCATCCGCCGTTGCTCTTGCTCGACCAGCTTTCGTTCGCGCTCCTCGTTTTTCTTCTGCACCTCTTTTTCTAACCTTTTCGCCTTCTTGAGATACTCCTTCGCGCGCTCCAGCTTCCTCTTTCCACGCTCCTGCATCTTTTCGCCGCGCTTCCGGTTTCGTTCCGCCTCGCGGAGCTCCTTCTTCACACTCCTGACTTCCTCCCGATAACGATTCTTCAGATCCCGAGCCTGCACCTTGGCCTGATCACGCTCCACACGATCTTTCGAACTAAGCTGTTTGTTCAATGAGTTCAGTTCCTTCTCATGCTCCTTAAGCATCCGCTTAAGATTTCGCGCATGATCTTTTGACTCTGACTCTCCTTGCTTTTCCATCGAACGTCCGTCGACGACCAACTGCTTTGCGTCCTCTATTCTCTTTTCCCCCTCGGCTACCCGCTCGGAGGCACGCGCCAATCGTTCAGCAGGAGTTAGGGGTGTTGTCGCGGGCTGTGCATACAACAGGATAGGGAAAAGTATCCCTACCCCTAATATGACACTGCACCGTAGTATCTTCGACCAAATACCCATACAATTCTGTTACTTGAGAGCCATTCGACCTCTCGCACACTTAGACAAAGAACTCTGAACCGAACCTTATCAGTCGTAAAAATAGTACGTTTTTTCCAATTCAGTTGTTGCATTTGCCCAAACTGCAGGGAAAAGAGAAAGAGAAGGCAAAAACGGGAATCCGTTTTATACCTTCTCTAACATCTTTTATCTAACAAATTGTCAGGAACTTCAAATTATTCCGGCGTTATCGCCCTTCCCACAAGTCTAACTCGGTTTCACGCGATGTGCACTCTTCCACCAAAAATAGCCCCCCAGCATCAAAAAGACGAGCAAGATCAACGACATCGGGAGGGCATATTTTTCCGGCTCTACCCAAAATTCGTTGAAGAAGTTGATACGCCCCAAGATTTCAACCGGTGTCCAAAAGATGATCACGGTGGCAATTGCCATCCGAATATTCGCTCCCCAGCCCGAGATATGCAGCTGCTTCCGGAACATAAATATCGCCCCTATCAGACACCCTAACCCGACAAGGAAGGTTACGGGGTGGTGATCGCCAAGAAAATTCTTGTCATAACAGAACATAAGCAAGAGATAAAGCCCCCAAAGCATCATATTCACCTCCATGAAGGTCACGATACTTGTGTGTCGCGTCATGGCTTGCGGCACAATCTCTTTCTTCTTTTTACGGAAAAGGACTTTTTGTATCCACGTGATAAAATCACACCCGTTCTTACTGCTAAACGTGTAAAGCGTCATCACCAGCATCCACATCCCAAAAGAAGCTGGGAGGATCAGGTACTCGGGCTTCGTCACCATCTCGCCATTTTCCATTTCAGGCATCACCCCGTAACGACGCGCATAATACATGAAGAGGAACTCGACCCAACCTGTCCAGAAGAGCAGACCACCGAAAAGCCCCCAGAGCGTTTGACGCGTGTCTCCTTTGACGAAAACCCCAATCACCACCATCAACAACCCGAGAAGCCCTATGAGAAAGCCCGCAGTGTGCATCGGACCCTCATCCATATACTTCTCCATCAAGATCATGACAGCATGCCCGATCGGCATTGCAAACAACACCAAAAGAAAGGAAGCGATGGTGCGCCAGACGTAGATTTCTTTCTTCTGTTCCATAAATGACGTTTCTCTTTCAAACCGTCAAATAGTATGCCAAAAACAGAGGCGGGGGCATCACGCTAAGCAATGCACCCCGCCTCGAAAGAAATAAGATCTACTGCTTCGTTTTAGCTTCCCTAGAGTTAAAGACCTTCTGGATGATATCTGAGGCATACCCCAATGGGTTCTCGCGTATCTTTTGCTCCTCCCCCCTCATCAACACAAACATCCCATGGATACTACGGTCGGTGACATACGTAGGCAAGTCAACGTTAAGTTGCTCAGGGAAATCACTCCAGTCAACCCTTAATAACCGTTTTAGCACCGGCATCGCCGTGTTATAGGCGCTCGCGAGGTCGCCATAATACTTCGTTACCTCAACTTGGTCGATCATTTGCTTACAAACCGGCTTAAAAGCCTCCATAAGACCTTGGGTTGTCTTATTGCGCAAATAGTGTGTCGCCGCCGTATCGCCCCCTTGGAGGATACCCAGCCCATCGGTAATAGTCATCCCCGTTATTGCTTCCTTAAAAACAGGAAACGCCTTTCCTGCCGAGGCTTCCGCAGCGCGATTGAGCGAGGTCGTAAATTTGTCAATTGCCGAGGAAAGAGGCACGCTAGCTACATTCCCCAAAAGTCCCAGTCCATTGGCCATATCACGCAACTTTAACACGGGCTCTAACTCTTTGGGGAGCGCTAACCGGATGAGCTCATTCTTCAAAAAGCCATCCACTTTGCTACCCAATCCCGAGGCGTTACGAGCCGCAGTATCCAGCGCCGTGCGAAGCCCATCGGTAATCTCCCCGTTGCTTAACCCCAAGTTTTGTAAAAGACCTTCCTTTCCACACCCGACGTGTAATGCCGTAAAAAGCGTAAGTAACCCAAAAATGAGGACGAGAGTAATTCGTTTTTTCATCAAAGTAACACTTGTAATAAAGCTATCAAAGTAACGAGTCGCAAATCTAATGCCATAAAATACTGAAAGAGCAGAACTTGCGAAAAAGATAGAGGAACAAGGAGACTTCAGATGACAAGACGTCGCTTTCTCTACATCAACTCCCGAGTCACATACTCCCACATCCGCTCGTAAAGATGCAGCGTTGCACCACCACCATAGATGTTATGATTGCGATCCGGATAGAGTTGCATCTCAAAAGGCTTCTCTTCGCCGACGAGCTTTTCGGTCAAGCGCATAGAGTGTTGGATATGTACGTTATCATCATACGTTCCATGCATAAGGAGTAGCCCCCCCTTGAGAAGAGATGTGAAATGGAGGGGAGAGTTCTCATCATATCCTTTCGCGTTCGTGGAAGGCAACCCCATAAAACGCTCGGTATAAATCGAATCATAAAAACGCCAATTGGTCACCGGCGCGACCGCTACACACATCTTGTATAAATCGCCCCCCCTAAACTTACACAAGAGCGACATATACCCCCCAAAACTCCACCCCCAGATAGCGATACGTTTCGCGTCGACAAACGAAAGACTCGCCATATACTCAGCTGCCGCCAATTGGTCGCGACACTCTAGGTTGCCGAGCTGCCCATACGTACACTTCCGAAACGAGGCGCCACGCCCCCCTGTGCCACGTCCATCGACACAAACTACCAAGCACCCCCGACTCGCAAGGAACTCATCCCACCCGAGCCGCCAACGATCTAAGACCGTCTGCGAATTTGGTCCCGAATACTGGTACATCATCGTCGGGTAAACCATCATGCTGTCAAACCCGATCGGCAAGACCATATAACCATTGAGCGTCGTGCCATCGGGAGTCTGGAAGGTAAAGAATCGCTTCTCTGGCAACTGATAATCCCTCAATTTTTCGCGCAACGCCTTATTATCCTCAAGGACACGGAGTAGCTTCCCATCAATACTGTGAAGGGTATATTGCGGCACGCGGGTTATGCTGCTATAGGTCTGAATGTAGTAAGTGAGCGCACTGTTAAACCACGCACTGTTTGTGCCACGCTCGGTAGACATCCGGACTCTCCCCGAGCCATCCAACTTAACACTAAAAAGCCCTGTTTGAAGTGGCGACTCATCGTATGCACGATAATAGAGACGCCCCGCTTTAGGCGAATACCCGTAAACCTCAATCACCTCGTCTTCGCCAGAAGTGATAGCCTGTGGCGCAACTTTAGCCTCCCAATCACAGAGATAGAGCTGGCGATAACCAGAGCGTTCGCTCGGGATGATAAAACGCTGTCCATCGCCTACGAAGGTGATATACCAGTCAGTTGGTTCTTCGATATAGCAGTCATCCTTCTCTTCCAAAACCAAGCGCGAAGCTCCAGTCTGGGGGTTCGCCTCCAAGATCTCGAGATGGTTCTGCAAGCGATTTTCTCTCAAATAGCAAAGCGCGCCACGGGGTGACCAGAGAACGCGAGGGATATACTGATCGGTCTCCTCCCCCACGTCCACCTTTACGGTCTTTTGATGAGAGAAATCGAAGACGTGGAGCGACACCACCGAGTTCGCCTCTCCGGCCTTAGGGTACTTATAGCTATAGACATTCGGGTAAAGCGTTGAGTCATAATACATCATGCTATACTCCTTCACTTGGCTCTCGTCGAAACGGAGGTAAGCTAAGTACTTCGAATCGGGCGACCACCAAAGCCCCGTAGAAAGGGCAAACTCTTCCTCATAGACCCAATCTGCCGAGCCATTGATCACGTGGTTGCGCCTCCCGTCTGTGGTAATCTGCCCCTCGCTCTCTGTGAGGAGGTCATAGTAGAAGATATTGTTGTCACGTAAAAAGGCGATTTTCGTCCCGTCGGGGGCAAACGTCGCCAAGCGCTGTTTACCTGCCCGCGAGAGCTGTCGAAGCGTAGCAAGCTTCAGATCATAAATCCAAAACGAAGATAAATAACTGCGTCGATAAATCGCCTCTCGGTCAGTCTCAAGGAGCAGATAGCGTTCATCGGCACTATAGGCATACGAGACCACCTTCCCGACCGAATCGGGCAAGAGATCAAACGAGAGGGCAACCCCGACCTCCTTGCCCGTAGCAAAGCTGGAAATAATGACCCCTCGCTTCGGGTCAAGTGTGGTGTAGTGCTTGCCGTCTCGCAAGCCATACGGGTAAGAGATACTCGCCGGAGCAAAATCGCCGTCTTCACCATAGAGTTCCTTGAGCGAAACTTCGCGTAACTGAGCTTGCGCCATTGCGAGCACCATAGAGAAAAACAGAACCAGTGTACAGCGTAACATCCGACGTACCTCCTCTCAAGAGTGGAGCTGGCGGGAATCGAACCCGCGTCCAAACAAGGAATACCGTTGCTTTCTACATGCTTAGCCTCCGGTTGGTTGTCGAGTAGGCAACGGACGGAGACACCCAATACCTACCCTAGTTCCTAAAGTTTCGGAGAGCAGTCGGAACGCCCGCACCCCTATTCCTGTATTTCCGGTGCCTCGAACCGGGACGCAACAGGACTAGTGCTTCCCGTGAGACATCTCGTCTGCGCGACTCGTGCGCACAGATTAAGCTCGATTAGACAAGGCTAATTAAGCAGCGAGAGCAAAAGAATTTTCGCCATTTAATTGGTTCGCACATTTTCTTTTACGAGCACTCCGTGCAACGCTCGACATGCTTACAGCGCCATTCTACCTGCTGTCAAAACCAAAGTCAGCCCCTTAAGTAGAAAATCCCTCCCCCTCAATCTTGTTGCACAAAGGTAAATAAAAAAAGAAGAAATGCAAATCCGCGGGACGCCTAAAACTCTAATTCCAACCCCACCATCAACTCTTCGGGCGCAAAACGAAGCCCGAAGCCCTTACTCCCCATCTGAGGTTCTTCGCCCATAAAATAATCGTCCCTGTAACCGACAAAGCCCATACGCAAACAGAGACAAAGCCCCTCGGTAAGGTCAATACAGGCGCCAGGACGTATCCCTACTTCAAAGCCGGAGTGGTTTTCCACATTGTTACCGCTCTTCTCTTTAGCGAAATTGAAACCGCCCCCCGCGTCCAAATAGAGGTTAAAGGGCGACTTGTGGTAGTAGTAATAGCGGACAAATGGCGACACTTTGACGGCATTGCTTACCATAGTAACGCCCCCCGTCTCTTTCTGTTCGTATGCATACGCAAGGAGCATCCCCATCCCCCAGTCGTCGTTGAAAAGGTAACCGACCTCTGGGCAAAAGTCTAAGGTCAGACTCTTCTCTTTACTGTCAGCCCAAAATGACACCGCTCCTCCCGCAAAGAGTCGTCCGTTGTGCTGGTGCTCTTTTCCAGCATCAGGATCACTGTGCGGGGCGATGCCTTGCGCCATAACCCGACTGGTTGTCATACACGCCCCAAGGGCGATCAACAGCACGAATACCGATCTCATCTCAATACACGTATATATATTTTTTTTACCTTATCTATCCCCCCTCTTTCCCCTTACTCCGTTTTATCGACATACACACACCGGTCTTCACATATAATCGTGAAGCTCTGTAACCCCCTAGGGGCGACCTGTCAAGATTTATCACGATCCCCTTCGGATGGAAGGAGTGGGATGATGCTCTAAGGTAATATTTTTCCACCAAAAAGCAAAAGAGGTAGAAACACAGCAGTGCTTCTACCTCTTTCGCGGTCTGGACGAGACTCGAACTCGCGACCTCCGCCGTGACAGGGCGGCATTCTAACCAACTGAACTACCAGACCTTTTCCTCTGAAAAGAGAAGTTACCCCTCTGCCGTTCCCCTCTCGCTTCCCCTTTCAACGGCACAAAGGTAGGGCGTTTTTTTCAATCCACCAAATCGTCGATGAAAAAAGTTTCGCGGTGCAGACTCTTAAAAGAGCACGGCGGGGGGCGCGACCATCCCCACCATCTTTACCCACGGTTCTTTGGCAAGGCGCTCCAGCTCCTCGCGCGAGAGCCATAACTCAAAGCTACAGAAGGGCTTTCCCGCAATATGGAGCGATTGGGCAAAGCCCAATTCCTTCAGACGCGCCGCCACCCACGTCGTGGAGCACTCGTCTTGAAAAACCACTGAAATGCCCAATAAATTTCCACGACGCGCAAAATCAGGAACGTCACTCGAAAGGAGCGGACTCGCCACCTTCCACTCCCACGCCACAGGAAGAAGCGACCAGAGCTTTTTCTCCTTAGCACACTTCCGCAAGTCAGAGGCTCGCAGCGTCACGAAATAGGTATTATTGATGATGTAATCTTGCAGTGTAAGCCCCTTTTCCTTCAGACGTTGCTGCTCTTCTGCCGAGGGGATCTCCTTAAACTGCGCAATGAGGTAATAATACCCATTTACAGGCTCGCCGAGAGCGGCTATTGCCTTCTTCCGTCCCCAACGGAGCTGACACATATTGTCAGGCGGGGTGATATGATGGTTTCCCAAATCAAAGGGGATTTGCCCCACGACCGGTAAGGTCAGCAGCCAGAGACTCCCCAGCAAGAGGATTCTAAAATAGGGATTACGCATCTTTGTGGACGATCTTTCTCCTCTATAGCTACAAAAAGTGTGCTGGGGGGCAGCCCATACGGACCACACTCCAGCACACCAGCTCTCTTTCTACGTTAAATCTTAACTAGCGCCCAAATTGGATTGTCTTGGTTATCTCGATCGGTTCTGCCAATTGGTTCGGGAACTCGACCCGTAACTTTAACTCCAAGGAACGGTGGTTTTCTGCAGGCAGGAATTCGCCCACGGCCGCTTTTAGCTTAGCTTGGTCGGTAACGGTAAAGGTAAGGTAGGAGCGATTATCTGCAGCAGGCTCTACCTTAAGGAAAGCTGCGCAATTACCCGTCACCGTATACTTGAACTCCAAGTTCGCAAAAAGTTCTGCCTCACTAGCATGAGGGGTAAGGATGGACTCATGTGTCGTTTTATCCTCTGCAACATAAATTTCTGCCGCAAAAGACGGATCGTTCACAGTAATAAATGGCGCAGAGGGAGTAGACGATCTCACATACAGATCAAGCTCTATCTTATCTGGGCTTAACATCTTCATGTCGCTAGGCACATCGTAAATAAGCTCACGGTTCTTGGCAAGCCCCGTGGTGCGGATCTTGATTTTCCCCTTCGGGAAGGTAAAGTCTGAGGTCAGCTTAAAGTTAGAGGCAAGCATCACCCCTTGTAAGCGTTCCTTCTGCCCCGAGTAATAATACCCCGTTTTGAGATAGTCAGAAAGTCTACGCGTATCAGAGGGGTCATCTACCACCTCAATTTGGAAATCGGTAATCCACTGAATGGGAGCAGTATTCTTTACACTGATCTCAAGCGAACGCCAACGCATGAAGTTTGTAAAACCGAACTGTCCCTCCTCTGGACTCCGAACAGGCCACGGCCACGCGAGCGCGAGCTCCTTGCCTTCCTCAATACTCTTTAATTGTTTGATCACATCGTTCGTTTCATTCGGGGTCTCGATACGACCATCTTGGGTGATGTTCATCACAATCTCGTTGTTCTTGCAACGGTCGCGGAACTGGAAGGTACTCCCCACATCACACTTGTCAATCGTGAAATAAGACTCGCGATCAGAAACACTCAACAGACGCAACGCCTCAGTATTGTCACCTCGGAGGGCATTGTTACGGGTCATTACCGCAAAGCCGCCACGCGGACGACGCGTCTCGCGCTCTGGGTCAACAAATATCTTGAAAGCACCGTCATCAATCGTGAGGCGATCAGATACCTCGTAATTGGGTTTGTCGCCGCGCATAGCCTTAAACGAGCGAACCGCAAAACCGCCACGCGGACGGCGTGTGTCTTCTGACATCGGCACGTTGATAGAAACCGCCTCATCATAAACCGAGAAGAGCGGCAACCCCTCGCTATTCTGTACTTGGAAGATGGGGCGTCCTGCCTCCTTACCTTCCTTTGTTCCGCGTATCACGGGCACCGCACGCGCATAAAGGGCATACGGCACGGCCTGCATCTTAACCGCAGGACCTAAGGAGACATACGCAGCATCTGCCGATAGCTTCACTTCGGCTGCCACAAAGAGCCCTTTTTCCCACGGCACGGCGTCCATCGTACCTGCTAAGACCGTTCCTGCCGCATCCCCCACGGTCACGTTCACGAGCCCAGTCTTAGCGGTCGTTACGGCGCGTTCCTCAGCATAATAGACCGTTCCCGCTTCGTCTTGGAGTTTCACTTTGAGCACGACCTCCTTTTCTTGCACGGGCTTCCCCCCTTGATAGATCAACGCTTGGTAATTAAAGGCTGTTGGGAGCGCAGGGCTAGAGACCTTATCTCCCAAGAGCTCATCACTCGGCGTAGCGGGCGTCTCTTGCGCATGCGCGAAGAGAGCAAGCAGCATCGCGGCTGCCAAGAATAATACCTGCTTTTTCATATTTCCGGCTTGTTCAAATTTCAACATAACGACTACTCTTCTACCAAAAGATTTACAAACGACCGGGCGTAAATCTTTTTCATATTCTGCCCTTTACCCTCTTTAGCCACCACGGCTTCTGGGAACTGATACCAAATCGGGACTTTAACCTCGACCTCGCCAGTAAACGTCCCCAGCGCTTCGAGGAACTTTGCTTTATCCACGATCTTCAACGTCAACTTCGTCCCGTTGAGGGTAAAAGCCAACGCGCCCTCCATCACCTTATACACGCTCGTTGATTCATCCGACGAGAGCTCACTAGCCTTACGGGGCACAACCGTGATGGACAAGTTATTCAAAAACGCATCATACGTTTCCGGAGCTCCAGCACGCTTACAATCCACATCTACGGTAGACTCTATCTTGTTTTTGCTCAGCGCAATATTCGCACGCTCGGTAGTTAAGTCAATCGTGTCAGCCATGGTCTGATGTCTAAAATCTAGCACACGTGCCAGACGGGGGTTCGCTACACTCGATATTTTGATCTTCCCATCGGGTATCGCAATGCCATGTATATCCACCGTGGGCTTGACCGAAAGACCATAGCGAGATTTCCCATCATTGCTCTTGTAATATCCTACCTCCAGATAGTCTGAGATCTTTCTTCCTTCCTCTAAATCAATGAGCTCGATCTTATACGCGAGCTTATCCTCTCCATCCAACTCGACTTTTGGTGCACGCCAACGGACAAAGTTGTTAAAGTAAAGAACGGAAGACGCCGCTGTAGGGTTATCCTCCATAGGCCAGCTCACGGAGAGTTGCTTGCCTGGCGTGTCGTCAACCTTGATAATAGCGCTTTCCTTCTTTTGCTGCGTCTCGATCTTCCCATCGCTCGCAAAAGCCAAGATCACTTCCTTGCTATCACAACGGTTACGGAGCTGTAATGCACTCCCCGCGAGGTTCTTATCGAGGGTAAAATAGCTTTCGCGTTGTGCAAGGTTCATGAGCATAACCGGTGCGTCTGTCTCGGGCGTATTCTCGCCACGGAGGGCATTGTTAGGCGTCATAACAGCAAACCCACCACGCGGACGACGTGTGTCTGGGTCTGAGTCGATGTAAGCATGGAAACTCCCGTCGACCAGCTTGAGGCGATCGATAGCCTCAAACCGCGGTTTATCATCTCGCATAGAGGCTGCTTTGAAAGAGCGAACAGCAAACCCGCCACGCGGACGACGCGTCCCTTCGGCGTCCTCAGCCACATTCATTGAGATCGCATCCTCATAGACAGAGAAGACAGGAAAACCGTCGGCGTTCTGCACTTGGAAGATAGGCTGATCTTTATCTAACCCCGTTCCTCGGACGACCGGCGCCGTGAGCGCACATTGTGCGTAGGGCGCGGCCATCATCTTCACAGGCGCCCCCAACGATTGATAACCCGAGCCAAAGTTAGCGTCGATGGCGATGAAGATCCCCTCGTCCCACTTTACGTCGGCGAGCGTCCCCTGGACTGGCGTTCCCGTCCCCACGAGGAGGTTCACCAACCCCGTAGACGAGGTCTTTACCTCGTGTTCCTCGACGAAATAGTGATGCTCGGCATCCTTGAGGAGGGTAATTTTCAACTTAAGCTCCTTGTCGGCTACCACACGTCCCTTTTCTGTAATTAGGGCTTGGTAGTTAAAATTCGTCGGGAGCTGATTGATCCGAACCACATCGCCGAGCACCTCTTGAGCCTCTTGGAGTGGTTTGGGTGGTGTTTGCGCTTGGGCTGTGAGCCCGAGTGCCATTGCGGCTATCAGCCATAAAGACTTGTTCATGATCCTAGTCTATTATTTCTGTGTTCGGGTATCTTGTTAGCGCTGTACGGTAAGCCGCGTAACGCCCAGTAATGCGCCGTCGGGAGTAGTTACGCGCACGATATAAAGCCCACCGGCAAGACCAGAGAGCGACAGACGGACACTCGCGTCAGCCGCGACCGTCTGGTGTAACACACGTACGCCCAAGGCATTAAAGAGGTCTACGTCCACCGTGCCGCGAATCGTCGTAAGGTCGAGCTCCACAGACTCAGCGGCAGGGTTCGGATAGGCTTTGACGGTATGCAATGCCAATGCCTCAACCGCGTTAGGCGTGTCGGGTAAATCAGGTGTATCGGGCGTACTCGGCGTGTCGGGGGTACTTGCAGGGAGATCAACATACCCGTTGATCACCGAGCCGAGACCGGCGCTCAGGAGCACCGTTTTGTCGTCGTTGGCGATGGTACCGACAGCGGCTGCACCAGACTCCCATGCGATGGTATAATCACCCACGGTCGCGATGCCGACAGCGGGGAGAAAAGTGGGTTCTTTGCGCCTCTCTTGTGCGTGCAACGAGAGTGTCATTGCTCCCAAGAAGAGAGAAAGCAATATGACTCGTTTCATGTTGTTCATTGTCGTGTCTATTTACGTCCTTAAGTAGTAAAGACAAAGATAGTAAAAAACTATCTTGTTTCCTAGCGCAAAGGTCTCTCTTTCTGATTAAGAATACATCAGTAAATATACCTATGCGGTCCTAAGGGCGGACGGCCCGTGCGGGCGACAAGCGGTCCTAAGGGCGGACGACCCGTGCGAGCGACAAGCGGTCCTACGCGGACGGCGA
>CALHZE010000346.1 GCA_938040915.1 uncultured Bacteroidia bacterium
ACACGACGCGACTCGTGACGCTCAGTCCCAATAATCGCGAGTCCGCCCGCGGCACGCACTTCAGGACTCAACTTAATATCGGTACCACGACCCGCCATGTTGGTCGCGATCGTGACCGTCCCCTTCTGTCCAGCTTGCGCCACGATCTCTGCCTCGCGCTGGTGCTGCTTTGCGTTAAGCACGTTGTGTGGGATCTTCTTAAACTTGAGCATACGGCTCAACTGTTCCGAGATTTCCACCGAGGTCGTCCCCACCAAGACCGGACGCCCCGCTGCCACAAGACGCTCGATTTCCTCGATGACAGCCGCAAACTTTTCCCGCGCCGTCTTATAGATGATATCAGGCTGGTCGTCGCGCTGCACAGGCTTGTTGGTTGGGATGACCACGACGTCGAGCTTGTAGATATCCCACAACTCACCCGCTTCTGTCTCAGCCGTTCCCGTCATCCCCGAGAGCTTGTGATACATACGGAAGTAGTTCTGTAGGGTGATCGTAGCAAAGGTCTGCGTCGCCGCCTCAACCTTCACACGCTCCTTAGCTTCGATAGCTTGGTGCAATCCATCAGAGTAACGTCTCCCCTCGAGGACACGCCCCGTCTGCTCGTCGACAATCTTCACTTGGTTGTCGGTAATCACATACTCCACATCGCGTTCAAACATCGTGTAGGCTCGCAAGAGCTGCTGCACGGTGTGAAGACGCTCTGCCTTAAGCGCATATTGTCGCATGAGTTCCTCATGGGCACGAGCTTTAGCGTCGCCCTCGAGCCCACTCTGTTCGAGTTCGGCAATGCGTGTTGCGAGGTCGGGCAAGATGAAGAAGTCGGGGTCAGCAACGGCTTTTGACAAGACCTCTATCCCCTTGTCAGTGAGCTCGACGGCGTTCTGCTTTTCATCGATGATAAAGAAGAGCTCGTCGGTCACAAGGTGCATATTCTTGCCGTTCTCCTGCATGTAATAGTTCTCCGTCTTTTGTCGGAGATTCTTTACCCCAGGCTCACTTTCAAACTTGATAAATGGCTTATACTTCGGCAACCCCTTATAGACCTTGAGGAGGAGCTTTCCTTCCTCCTCGCTACTCTTTTCGTTGCCGTCGAGTTTCTTTGCTTCGGCCAAGAGACTTGTCACAAGCTTCTGCTGCGCGTCTACCAGTTGTTCCACTTGGGGTCGGAACTCTTCGAAAAGTTGGTCGTTGTCTTGCGAAGTCGGTCCAGAGATAATAAGCGGCGTACGCGCATCGTCGATAAGCACCGAGTCAACCTCGTCGACAATCGCGTAGTTGTGTTTCCGTTGCACGAGCCCCTGTGCATCAAAGACCATATTGTCGCGCAGGTAATCAAAGCCGAACTCGTTGTTTGTACCAAAGGTGATATCAGCCTGATAAGCCTTTCGGCGTGCCTCCGAAGAGGGTTCGTGGAGGTCAATACAGTCGACACTCAAGCCGTGGAACTCATAGAGAGGTCCCATCCACTCCGAGTCTCGACGCGCGAGATAGTCGTTGACCGTTACCACATGCACCCCCTTACCCGGCAAGGCATTGAGGAAGACCGGTAGGGTTGCCACAAGGGTTTTCCCTTCCCCCGTAGACATTTCAGCGATCTTACCTTGGTGAAGCACCAACCCCCCAATCAGTTGAACGTCATAGTGCACCATATCCCACGTGAGTTCCGAGCCTCCCGCGCGCCAATGGTTTTTGTAAATCGCCTTGTCTCCCTCTATCCGAAGGAAGTCTTTGCCTGCCCCTGCAAGGGCTCGATCAAAGTCGGTGGCTGTGACAGAGATTTCCTCGTTGTCGCGAAAACGACGTGCCGTCTCACGCACGAGCGCAAAGACCTCGGGGAGCACCTCTTTGAGCACCTCCTCGATGACGTCTAAAACCTCTTTTTCTTGCTTCTCTATGTCGCGGAAGAGCTCGTCGCGCACCTCTAGCGAAAGATCTTCGGTATCGAGCCGTTCGCGAATCTTAGCGATTTCAGCTTCCTGCGGCGCAAAGCGTTCGAATATCTTAGCGCGTATCCCCTGCACGGTAGCGCGGAGCTGGTCGTGAGAGAGTTCCTTATACTTTTCTCCGGCTTCGTTAACAGCGGCAACTATGGGGGTTAATTCTTTAAGATCTCGTTCGGCTTTCGTACCGAAGAGGGCAGAAATCACACTTTTGATCAGACTCATAGACTTCTTCTTAATACAGACCGCGGTGGTAAGTGGGTCTTACTGTCTCCTATTACTAAGACAAAAGTAAACATATTTGGCAAATGGGGGCGCGCTACGCCTGTGCTCACCCCCGACCATGAGATAGACGACAACGCGAGGCTACCGCCCGCACAACACGCGCATGATAAGACCAAGGCAAAAACGCTCCTAGCAAGTGACGCATAAAAGAAAATGCCGATAGCGCTCCTCACCGCAAGCACGCCCTACGCCTCCTCAACCTGCCACTCCCCGAGCGTACG
>CALHZE010000347.1 GCA_938040915.1 uncultured Bacteroidia bacterium
GACCGAGAGGAAAGCCTTTGGGGCCATGTCGCGCACCAAATGAAGGAGGGTGGCTTGCTCCGGTCGACGGATCACGACCAAGACTACCTGAGTCTCCTCCTTCGTATAGCCGCCTACGCCTTTGAGGAGCGTGCAACCACGATGTAGGTCGCGCGTAATGCGCTCGGAGATCTCTTGGTGTTTGTTGGAAAGAATGAGCACCTGCATCGATTGACGAATCCCGTTAAGGTAGGTATCGACCATGTAAGAGGTCATAAACATGACAATGTAACCGTATACGATGGCTTCGATACGTTCGGGAATCGTGAGGTCTTTCAAAACAAAGAAGGCCGAACTGATGATGACGGCATCGGCGGCCAAGATCACGCGCCCAGGACTCATGTTGCGGTACTTGGTCACGATCATCGCTACTATGTCAGTCCCTCCCGTCGACCCTCCGGCGCTAAAGGCTATGCCGATGCCCGTGCCCGAGAGCGCTCCGCCGAGGATGGTCGAGAGGAGTTTGTCGTTAGGGAGAAGACTCGTATGGATGAAATGTTGCTCGACCACGAGGAGGAGGGAGGCTCCAATGACAGCATAGATAGTTTTTACGCCAAAGTTGACCCCGACGACCTTGGCGGCAAGCGCGATCAGTAGTGCATTGAATATCAGGAAAGTATAGCCCACGGGAAAGCCCGTGAACATGTAGACCAAGTTACCTACCCCTGTGGCGCCCCCACCCGTGATCTTCATGGGGATAAGAAAAGCGCTCCACCCAAAGGTGTAGACGATGAGCCCGATGGTAATCACGGCATAGTCTCGCACTTGTTTTGCGAGACCGCCTTTCGCCTGCAATTGCATAGTTTTGACGACGTTGTGTATGAGAACTGTTTAACCTAAGACGATATTGACAATCTTGTGTGGGACGACCACAACTTTTTTCACGGTTTTTCCCTCAAGGTGTTTTTGAGCCTCGGGCGCGTGAAGCACGACTTCCTCTACTTCGGCTGGCGTAAGGGCGCGCGAGAGGGTGAGGGTGAAACGAACCTTGCCGTTGAAGGAGACGGGGCAAGGGAAGGTATCTTCTTCCAAGAGGGCTGGGTCAAAGGGCATCCAGCTTGCTGTGAGTACCGAGCCCTCGAAAGCGAGAAGTTCCCACAGTTCGGAGGTTATGTGGGGCGCAAAAGGCGCGAGCAGGATGAGGAGCGGACGGACAATCTCGCGCTTGGGCGTCCCCTGCTCAAGGAGCTCGTTGAGGGTAATCATGAATCGTGAGACGCAGATGTTAAAGCTCAAGGTTTCGATGCCCTCGGTAATTTGCTTGATGGTGTTATGGAGGATTCGTAGCTCGGCACGGGAAGGGGGGGCGGTGTCGAGAGGGGTGGTCGTGCAGTAGTTCCAGAGGCGGCGGAGGAACTTATGCACGCCGTCGATCCCGTTGGTATCCCACGGTTTAGACTGCTCGAGCGGTCCAAGGAACATTTCATACATCCGGAGGGTGTCGGCACCGTAGTTTTTGACGATCTCGTCTGGGTTGACGACGTTGAAGAGCGATTTACTCATCTTTTCAATCGCCCAACCGCAATGGTACTCGCCCCCCTCGAGCTCAAACTCGGCATTATCGACGTCGCTCGCTGCCTTGAAATAGGCTTCGAGGTCGAGAATATCGTTGTGGACAAGGTTGACGTCAACGTGTATTTCTGTGGTATCATACTTGTCTTTGAGCCCGACAGAAACGAACTTGTTGGTCCCTTTGACGCGATAGACAAAGTTGGAACGCCCGAGGATCATGCCCTGATTGACAAGGTGTTTAAAGGGCTCGTCGTGTGGGATGTAGCCGAGGTCGTAGAGGAACTTGTCCCAGAAGCGGGCGTAAAGGAGATGCCCCGTGGCGTGTTCGGTGCCTCCGACGTAGAGGTCTACTTGATTCCAATAATCAGCAATGTCGCGACCGACGAGAGCGTGGTCGTTGTGCGGATCCATGAAGCGGAGGTAGTAGGCCGAAGAGCCTGCAAAGCCAGGCATGGTCGAGGTCTCGAGTGGGTAGCCCTCTTTCGTTACCCAATTCTTGGCACGCGCGAGGGGCGGTTCGCCCGAGGCGGTCGGTAAGAAACTCTCTACCTCGGGGAGGCGGAGCGGTAAGTCGCTCTCAGCGAGCGGATAAGGCACGCCGGGCTCGCCCCAGTAGCGTTGGCGGCTAAAGATGGCGTCGCGTAGGCGGAAGTTGACAAAGCGCAAGCCGACTCCTCGCGCTTCTAAAAGCGCGCCCATACGGGCGATGGCGTCGGGGGTGGCGAGTCCGTCGAGTTCGTGGCTATTTACGGCGATACCACTTTTTGCCTCAAAGGCTTCACTCCAAGTGGCGGGGTCAGAAAGGGCGTCGGGCGACGCTGCCACGACTTGGACGATAGGCAAGGCGAAAGTGCGCGCAAAGGTGAAGTCGCGACTATCGTGTGCGGGGACAGCCATGATAGCGCCTGTGCCGTAGCCGCCTAAAACATAGTCGGATATCCAGATCGGGAGGCGCTCGCCGGTGAGGGGGTGCAGCGCATACGCGCCTGTGAAAACACCGGTGCACCGCTTGGTCTCGGTGAGACGCTCGCGCTCGGTGCGTCGGGAAACGCGGTCGAGGTACTGGGAGACTGCTGGGTGTTGTTCGGGTGTCGTGAGATCGTCTACGTAGGGGTGTTCGGGGGCCAGGACGAGGAAGGAGACGCCGTAGATCGTGTCGGGGCGTGTAGTAAAGACCTCTATTTTCCGCTGATCTCCGTCAATGGGAAACCAAACACGCGCACCCTCAGAACGCCCGATCCAGTTGCGCTGCATTTGCTTGAGCGAGTCGGTCCAGTCGAGGTGGTCGAGCCCGTCGAGGAGTCGTTGGGCATAAGCCGTAATGCGTAAACACCACTGTTTCATCTGTTTCTGGACGACGGGGTGACCGCCGCGCACAGAGAGCCCCTCCTTGACCTCGTCGTTGGCAAGTACAGTGCCCAGAGCTTCGCACCAGTTGACCATCATCTCGTCTTGGAAGGCGAGACGGAACTGCTGTAAAACCTGTTCGCGTTCAGAGGCGGAGAAGGCGTTCCACTGACCGGCGGTGAAATCTACCTCTTTCCCTGCGAAGCCAGTGTGCCCTTGGCTGCCGTGGGCGGCGAAGTAGCGCTCAAGGTCCGCTATGGGGCGAGCTTTGTCAGCTTGGGTGTCATAGTAGTGGGCGAAGAGTTGGAGGAAGACCCACTGTGTCCAGTGGTAGTAATCGGGGTCAGAGGTCCGAAGTTCTCTTGTCCAGTCATAGCTGAGACCGAGCATTTGGAGTTGAGAGCGATAGCGCTCGACGTTGCGCTGTGTGGTTACGGCGGGGTGTTGTCCCGTTTGGATGGCATATTGCTCAGCGGGAAGCCCGAAAGCGTCATAGCCCATCGGGTGGAGGACGTTGTAGCCGCGGAGGCGCATGTAGCGGCTATAGATGTCAGAGGCGATGTAGCCGAGCGGATGCCCGACGTGTAGCCCAGCCCCCGAGGGGTAAGGGAACATGTCGAGGACGTAGAACTTGGGTTTGGAAGGGTCAGCCTCTACGTGGTTGGCGTTTTGTTCCACCCATCGTTGTTGCCATTTTTTTTCAATGCCCGCGAAGTCGTAGTGTGCCATCGGTTTCTGGTGAAAGTCTCCTCTGTGTTTCAAGCGCCAAAGGTAGTAATTATTTGAGGTCTTCGTGTGTTAGGCTACCTTTATGTTTTCCTTAATTTGCCCCCCTTTGGCGTCGTGCGAGTGTCGTGGCGACGGCAGGGTCACGTCACCATCACGTCACCATCACGACGTCATCACGACGCCAAAGGGGGGCATTTTTAAGGGGGAAATATCCTGTATTTTAGACGACTTCTGGTATTTTTTGCTACTGCAACTTCATTTGTTCATATAGAAATGGTGATTTGGAATTCCTAAAGATGATGGGAATGGATGTGATGAGAAAAGGGGGGGATGCGTCGGTTTTTTCATTCGCCCAATGAACCTTTTTTCTCAAAAGGCGTTAAAAGGAAATATGTATCGCAGTATATTAACTGAAACCTTATGAAGAATTTTACCACGCGTGCTAGATTGAACCTCATTTTTGGGGTGATTACCCTTGCGATCTTGCTCTTTGGGTTCTTTCAACTCTACAAGACGCGTCGCACGGAAAACATGACGCAGCTTTTGGATCTGACCCATAGCGCAAGTTATAACCTCTCTGAGGGGAAATATTATGCGGGGATGTTCATCCGTTTCAAGCGTCAGAGTGATTTCTTAGACTTTGTGGAATGTGTGGACTTAACGCAGGATAATATAGACTCGGCAAAGTATTATGCGCGTGCGATCAGCGATACGGCGACACTTGGCGCGCTGGAGGGGTTGGAAAAGCGTTTGGGCGATCTGAAAGATTTGAAGACAGACTTCCCAGATTTGATGGAGCAGGAGGGAGCGTATCTTGAGCAGATCGCGACGTCGTTTTCACAGTTTTTAGAGATGCTAGACGCATCTGGGCAAGTTGATGCGCACGTTGCGGTGGATATAGCGAAGGTGCGTGGGCTTTATCAGCTTTATCGTGGTAACGACAGTTTGGAGGCGCTGAATGGGGCGTATACGCTGCTGCGCTCGATAGCAACGAGAATGTCGAATGCGCGTTTTGCGAGTTTGCTCAATGAGGTGGCAGATTTGGAGGAGGAGCTCTACGACCACGCGGTGGAATTTTTGCGAGTGAAGCAGGGGATAGTGGGCAGTATCAATCAGCTAAACAATGACTTTGACCTTATTGCGCAGCAGATCTCAGAGGGGTCGATCGCAGAGCACCACGAGATCAGGATCTCGTTGGTAGTGATATTGGTGTTATTGGTGGTGTTGTCTGTCACACTTTCGCAGGTGATAGCAAACAAGATCGTGTCGGCAATACGACAGGGGATCGGGTTGTTGCGCCAGTGTGCCGATGGGAATTTTTCGGTGCGTTTGGCGACGAACTTTTTGCAGCGGACGGATGAGTTTCGTCATTTCGGAGAGGCGTTAGACGAGATGATGCAGCGGGTGCAGGGGGTGATAGCAGAGGTGAAGCAGGGGGCGGGGCGCGTGGCAGAGGCGAGTGCGCAGTTGACGTCGGCATCGCAGCGGGTATCAGAGGGGTCAAACTCGCAGGCTGCGAATGCGGAGGAGGTGAGTAGTGCGATGACAGAGATGACCTCGACGATTGAGCAAAATGCGTCGCATGCGACAGAGACGCGGGCGATAGCGCAGGGGATGGAGCAGCGTTTGATGGAGGTGAATGATTGGTCGCAGAAGTCGGTCGCCTCGGTGGAGGAGATCACACATCGCGTGGGGATCATCTCCGAGATCGCGAGTCAGACGAACATATTGGCGTTGAATGCTGCGGTGGAGTCGGCGCGTGCGGGTGAGTATGGTCGTGGTTTTTCGGTGGTTGCGGCAGAGATCAGGAAGTTGGCGGAGCGTAGCCAGTTGGCAGCGAAAGAAATACAGACCTTTTCGCAGAACTCGTTGCGTGATTCGCGTCAGGCGGCGGACGGATTGTCGAGTGTCCTGCCAGAGGTACAGCGTACGGCGACGTTGGTGAGTGAGATTGCGGTGTCGAGTCAGGAGCAGCGGAGTGGAATAGAGCAGATCAATTCGGCAATAGTGCAGTTGTCGAATATCATTCAGGACAATGCGTCGTCGTCCGAGGAAATGGCCACGAGTGCCGAGGTGTTGAATTCGCAGGCCGGAGCGCTGGATCGTGCGGTGTCGTTTTTCAAGGTAGAGTAGTCCTACGCGCCCGACAGGGCGTCGCCTACCCGATTATCCCTTTACAACCGAATGGTCTTCGTAGGGGCGCTGCATGCAACGCCCTCGCCGCAGGGCGTCGCCTTCTTGATTATTTCTTATGCGCTCGTCGCCTGCACCCCCCCCCCCGCATCGGATCGCTCGTCGCCCGCACGGGCCGTCCGCCCTTAGGACCGCTGCATGCAACGCCCTCGCCACAGGGCGTCACCTACCCGATTATCGCTTTTTAACCGAATGGTGGGGTTCTGTACGGGCGCTGCATGCAACGCCCTTGCGCCTCCGGCGTCTAATATCACCTGAATGGTCTTCGTACGGACGCAACGTGATGCGTCCGCAACTCGCGCCGCGTTGCGGCGTCGCCTTCCTGATTATTTTTTGTCCGCTCGTCGCCCGCATCGCCGTCCGCGTAGGACCCCGCACCGCCGTCCGCGTAGGATCGCTTGTCGCTCGCACGGGCCGCGCGCCCTTAGCGCCGCACGGGCAGTCCGCCCTTAGGACCCGCGTAGGACATTTTTGCTAACTTTGCGCAACACTATCCGAGGAGAGACGCAAGATGAGTCAAGCTATCACATTTCATGGCACGGTTGCCGAACTCTGGAAGCCACACGCGGTAAACGTACGCGTACGTTATGGTGAGACCGACGCTATGGGCTATGTCTATTACGGCAACTATGCCCTCTATTTCGAGGTCGGACGCAATGAAACGATGCGAAACCTCGGCTTCCCCTACGGACGCGTCGAAGAATATGGCATCATGATGCCCGTCGTCGATATGCAACTCCACTATGACTCTGCGGCGCACTACGACGATCTCTTGGAGATTACCACCGGCTTCCTCAAACTCGGGCCTGCCTCCTTGACCTTCGGCTATATCGTGACGCGCCCCGCAGACGCGACCCGTATCGTCTACGGACACACCACCCTTGCCTTTGTGGATAGTCAGACCCGAAAGCCTGTGCGTGTCCCAGCGATGGTGTGCGAACGCCTAGAAATGAGCCGTTAACCCTCCACGACGCTCGATGCCCCTTCCTCCCTCTCTCTTCTTCTCTCAGTGGCTTTTGGCTACGGGCTTGCTGGTGAGCCTGATCTATATCCTCACCATCTTGACAACGGCGGTGGTCGTCATCTTAGACAAACGAGACCCCACCAAGGCGATGTTGTGGGTCGTCGTCCTTGTCACCCTCCCCGTGGCGGGGTTGCTCCTCTACCTCTTCTTCGGGCAGAACTTGCGTCGCAAGCACATCTTTAAGCGTAAAAAACGAGTTGACAACTCCTACCTCAGCGACGCGACCATACCCTTCTGCATCTCCTACCTCGACTCAGAAAGCGAGGTAGTCAGTGTCGCGGCACACCGGCACGTCGCACAACTTCTTCTCAACAACAGTCTCGCCCCCGTGATCGGAGGCAACGGCGTCACCCTCTTCCACGCCGGAGGTCCCGCTTTCGAAAAAATGTTGGAAGACTTAGAGCAAGCGCGCCAATTCGTCCACCTCGAGTACTACATCTTCAAGGCCGACAACCTAGGGCAACGCATCGCCGAGATATTGATGAAAAAGGCTCGCGAGGGGGTCGACGTGCGCATCATTTACGACGCTGTGGGGAGCTGGGGCATCCCCAAGTGGTTCATCCGAAAGTTGCAAGAAGCGGGGGTGCAAATCTATCCCTTCCAAAAGGTCATTTTCCCATACTTCTCAAGCCGCCTCAACTATCGTAATCACCGCAAAATATTGGTCGTCGACGGGCTTATTGCGCACATGGGGGGGATGAACATCGCCGACAAATACATCCAAGGGGCTGAGGATACGGGTCCGTGGCACGACACCCAGTTGCGTATCGAGGGACCGAGCGTCTCGGCGCTCCATCTGGTCTTCTTGACCGACTGGGCGTTTGTCTCTCGCACCCCATGTGCGTTCGATCCCGTCGATTACACCCTAAGACCCCTCCCTGGGCACACGGCACTACAGGTGACCAACAGTGGTCCCGATAGCGACTGGGCGGCGATTATGCAGTCTTTCTTCCTCGCAATTTCCAAGGCGCAACGTCATATCTATATTTGCACTCCCTACTTCGTGCCCAACGAGAGCATCCTCACCGCCTTGCGAACAGCCGCTTTGAGCGGAGTGGACGTACGCCTACTCTTACCCTCGCGTAGCGATTCCCGCTTCGTTCTCTGGGCGACCGAGGGCTATATTTCAACGCTCCTCGAGGCGGGCATTCGCGTCTTCCTCTTCCAAGGTGGCTTCAACCACTCTAAGATTATGATGGTCGACGGCACGCTCTCTACCGTCGGCTCTGCCAATATGGATATCCGTAGCTTCGAAGATAACTTTGAGGTGGTTACTTTCATCTACGACGTAGAGATTACCCAAGAGTTGGAAACTGAGTTCCTCAAAGATATCGAGTATAGCCAAGAGATCGATCTCGAAGATTGGGTACAACGCCCCTTCGCGGTGCGCATGAAGAGCTCGTTCGCACGGCTATTTAGCCCGCTCTTTTAGCCCCACTTTACGATGCGAGACCTCGAAGAACTCTTAGAAGCCCCCGCCGAACGTATCGCAGCTTTTGGGCGTCGCCACGGGGTGACCATTCTCGCGATCCTCGTCCTTAACATGGTGATCATCGTGGGCTTAATGAGCGTGAGCCTCGTTACCAAGGTCGCTCACGAAGAACCCATTACGCTAGATTTCGAAGACCCCGAGGCAGCGCGCGAGCTTGAGAAAAGTTACCAAGAATACGAAGAGATGTTGCGGGCACAGCCCCCGTCGGCGCTTCGCAATATTGCGGTCAATGTCAATGCGACAGCCCCAGACGAGCCGCAACTTAACGCTGCGCTTTCCGACGACAAACACACCAATGCCCAAGAAATTTACGAAGAGATGCAGCGAGCTCGTGCCGCTCTCTCCGAAACGCGTGTGACGCAACAAGACCCACCACGGGGAGGGGACGAGGACGTCCCTGCGCCCCCCACGCTAACTCAAGAAACTAAGGTTTATAAAGGCCCTTCGGTCTTAAACTACGAACTCCTTGGGCGAACCACCGTCACCCTCCCCGTACCCGCCTATAAGTGTCGTCTGGGGGGCGTGGTTGCCGTGACTATCTGGGTCAATAAAACGGGTGCTGTCGTGCGCGCAGAGGTCGAAATGTCTCGCGTGCCAGATGCCGACAGGCAGTGTCTTCACGATGCGGCATTAGAGGCGGCTTCGCGCTCTCGTTTCAATGCCTCGCCCAGTGCGCCAGATCCGCAGCAAGGGCACATTACCTATCAGTTTGTTCCACAATAGAAAGGCGTCACCCAATGGAGGTTTACAAATTTGGCGGTGCTTCGTTAGCCTCCCCCGAGGGGATGGAGCGGATGGGCGCGCTCGTTGCCCGCTATCGGGGCGAGACGCCGCTGGTGGTCGTGGTTAGCGCTATAGGCAAGACGACGAATGCGTTAGAACATGCCCTGTCGGTGGCGTTGTCCGGAGGTGATGTAGCCACCGCCTTAGCGCCGATAGACGCTTTACACCGCGGCATGGTCGAGGCGCTAAGGCTAGAGGAAACGGCTGCCCAGCCGGTCTATCGCCTCCTCTCAGATCTACACTTACTATTATCACACCTCCCCGCGCAAGATTATGACACCCTTTACGACCAAGTGATCTCGCAGGGGGAGCTCTTGTCGTCACTTCTTTTTTCCGCCCTTTTGTCAAAAAAAGGCTTGTCGCCCGAATGGGTCGATGTCCGGAGTGTTTTGCGTACCTACCCCGGTCACCGTGGCGCAGTCATTGACGCCACCCTGTCGGCGCCTCTTGTGCAGGCGCGTTTTCTACCGACAGACGGGGCGATCTATGTAACACAAGGCTTTATAGCCTCTGATTCGTTGGGGGCGACCACAACGCTCGGGCGTGAGGGGTCTGACTATTCCGCAGCCCTTCTCGGCTGTTTCTTAGGCGTTTCCCGCGTCACCATTTGGAAGGATGTCGAGGGATTGTTTAACGCCGACCCTAAGCGGTTTGCCGAGGCGCGTTTGATTGAGACTATCGATTACCGCGAGGTGATCGAGATGGCATACAACGGCGCAAAGGTGATTCACGAGAAGGCGCTTAAACCCCTCCAAAACGCCGACATTCCTCTCTACGTGCGCAGCTTTTTGACCGAGGCGACTAATTCCTCGTCATCCATGCCGTCCAGCAGCGCGCTGACCTCCTCGGAGCCGAA
>CALHZE010000348.1 GCA_938040915.1 uncultured Bacteroidia bacterium
TAAGGATACCCCCATGCCCCATCGGGGAACGCCCCTAAAGCGAAGTGAAGCCCTAGCCCCAAAACAAACAAACCGGAAGGGATGGCAAACCCCTCCCGGTATCCCCACGGTTGTGTCCACATAGACGAGCCCTTTCCCACCCCTTGGGTGAGGCGGTTAGATACGGTTACCTTTCTTGGCCTCTTCTAGCCAGCGAGGCACGACGGTTGACATAAACGTCTTCTTTTCCGCATTGAGTTTCTGCATATCGAGCCCGATGTACTCCTGTGCTTTCGCCTTGGTCGAAATGTCGGGGAGCGGGATCTCGCCGGTGTAGCCCATCCGAGCCAACACCTTCGTCACCTCTAAACGCGCTTGCATGGCGCGCTCTAAGCCCAGCGAGAGGATTCGTGTAATTTCCTGCGGCGCGTGGAACGAAGCTCCGTGTGAGGCGACCCCATAGTCCCAACGCCACTGCGACTGGCGGATGTATTGCAACACCGGCTTCATTGCCTCCTCGGTCGCTCCCTTTGACCAAGCAAACTGTGCCTCGAGGTGTGCGGCGGCGAGCTCTTTCTCAAGCTTGTTTCTGATCTCATTTGCCTTGCGCTGACGGTCATAGACGTTTTGGCGAAGCGTCTCTTCGCTCTCGCGGTGACAAACCTGACAGGTACGGTCGATGTAAGCCAACGGACTTTGAATGTGGTGGTCGCTAAATTTCACCCCGCCCTGACTCATGTAGGGCATGTGACAGTCGGCACACGCCACGCCGCGCTGTGCGTGAATCCCCTGTTGCGCGATCTCGAAGTCGGGGTGCTGTGCCTTAAGGATGGGCGTGCGGCTTAGCGAGTGGATGTAGTCGTAATACTGGCTTTCGTCATAGTAACGCTCGGCGTCCTCCATGGTCATCCCCTTATCCCACGGGAAGGTGAGGTATTTCCCATCGCCGCGGAAATAATATTCCACGTGACACTGTGCACACACCAGCGAGCGCATCTCTTGGTGGGTAGCCTTGCTGATGTCGAGCCCGCGACGCTCAAAGGCTTCGACGAGCGCAGGACGCGAAATGTGTAAGTCCATCGTCTCCACGTCGTGACAGTCGGCACACCCGATAGGGTTGACGATCTCGTTGCCCAACGCGCTCCATTTCGACTTGTAAAACTCGGCTATCCCCAACCGCTGCATCATGCGCGGCACGTCGGGGCTCTTACACGTCCAGCACGTTGCAGGCTGGATATCCCCCGCTTCGCCTACCCCAGGCGTGCCCACGCGCAGGGTCTCGCGCATGTCTTCTATTGCGTGGAGGTGACCGCGCGGTGACGTATAGTCACGCGAAAAGGCGTAGCCACTCCAGAGGATGACCATCTCGGGACGCTGCGCCAAAACGTCGACCTTCTTATTGCCGTTAAATTCTGAGACAAAGGTCGTATCCGCCGTCTGCAACCATGTTTGGTATTCGCGCGGATAGTCGGATTCGAAGAGGGCGTTGCGTGTTTCGCCTTGGGCGAGTTCCACCTTCCTCTGGAAGAGGCTCTGTATCTCTGCACGACGTTCGGTCACCGAGGCGGCGAGCAGTCCTAGACAAAACACCACGACCATACTTGCCGCGAAGAGCAACCACCCTTGCCAGCTCTTAAGTTTCTTGTTCGTGCTCATCGTTGTGTAATTTTGGGAAACGTTACTTCTTCAATTGGTCGCGCAACCATTGTGGCACTGCCGACTTGGGGTAGGGGACGAGCGCCTTAGGGGTCGAGGCGAGGCTATTGACGCCCCCGTGAGGAACGTCGCGATGACACTCCCAACACGCCTGTCCTGCGCCGCGCTGGAGGTCGTGTGGGGTGAGTCGCCCTGTTTTCACAAAGGTCTGGTTGAGCGTACTGTGACAGCGGACGCAGTTGCCATAGATAACCTCACGACTCTCGGCGATGGCTTTCGTTGCCATCGGTTCGCCCCGCATGGTAAATACGTAGGAGTGGCGCAGCCCGTCTTTTGCCTTGAAATAATACTTGCCAAACAGACTGGTGTGTGGGACGTGGCAGTCGTTACACGTTGCCACGCGCTGGTGCGAGCTGTGTTGCCAAGTGGCGTAGTAGGGACCCATGACGTGGCAGTTGACACAGACGCTCGGGTCGTCAGAGAGGTAGCTATAGGCGCGCGACGCATAGATGAGGTAGGCACACAGCCCCACGAATGCTCCCGCCAAAGACACTGCCACCACTCGCCCTCGATAGCTGGGGAGAAGGTAGCGCAAAAAGTTTCGGAGTCGCTCGACCACTCGGCGCATGGCTACTAAAGTTGTTTATAGAACAACGTACCGCGTAGACGAATGTTTCTCATAACGGGTATAAACAACGCCGCGCCGCGTATGCGTGATTTTCCAACCCTCTGGGCGCTGCATGCAACGCCCTTGCCGCAAGGCGCATATCTGTACGGACGCAACGTGATGCGTCCGTACAGATTATGCGCGGCGATGCTGCGAATTTGTGGGCGTAGCATCGCCGCAATGTGCCGCCTGCCCGATTATCCCCTTTCAACCGAATGGTCTTCGTACGGACGCAACGCGATGCGTCCGGCGCTAAGGGCGCGCGGTCCGTGCGGGGTCCTAAGGGCGGACGACCCATGCGGGCGACAAGCGGACAAGGGGAAGATCACACCGGCGGCACGTTGTGCC
>CALHZE010000349.1 GCA_938040915.1 uncultured Bacteroidia bacterium
CCTACGAAACCCCGCCATTCGGTTGTTTAGATTCCCGAAGGGGTGTCGGTAGGGGCGCAGCACGCTACGCCCCTTGCGCCTCTGGCGCGCATTATCCCCCGAATGAAAAGCATTCGGGGGATAAGATAACCATATAGCGCGGAAATGCCGCGGAGGAGTTTATATCTCAAAGAACCCACTCGCTGACTTGAGCGCCTGCGCCTGATCACTCAACTCACTTGCCGAGGCCGCCATCTCTTCACTTGCCGAGGCGTTGTGTTGGATCACCTCCGAGAGCTCTTGGATCGCCGAGTTGATTTGGTCTACCCCTTGGCGTTGTTCGCGACTTGCGGTGGCAATTTCCTCAACGAGTTGCGCCGTGTGCTTCACCTCGGGGAGGACGTCGTCAAGCCCTTGTGCCGCGCCCTCGGTGTCGCTGAGCGACTGGGAGGCGTCGTGCTCGATCTCGCCCGCCGCCATACGACTGCGCTCGGCGAGCTTGCGAATCTCTGAGGCTACGACCGAAAAGCCGCGACCGTGTTCGCCAGCTCGTGCCGCCTCTACCGCGGCGTTGAGGGCAAGAATGTTGGTCTGGCTCGCGATCTCGGTGATAATAGCAATCTTCTGCGTAATCGACCTTACCGAGTTGAGCGACTTTTGCGAAAGCTCGTTGACGTGCATTATCTTTTCCTCCATTGCCGAGGCGATGTTTTGCGTCTGGAGTGCGTTGTCTGCATTTTGGTCAATGTTGGCCGCCATTTGTTCCATGGCGCTGCTCACCTGCTCGGCACTAGAGGCTTGGGTGCTCGTCCCCTCAGAAATACGTTTAGAAATGTTGTTGAGTTGTGCACTCGCATCTGAAACGTTCGTAGCACCCCGTTTGACGTCGCTGATGGCACGCCGCACCTGTTCGGTCATTGACGAGATGGCGCGCGCCAAATTGCCAAACTCATCGCCTCGCTCTGTGAGCTTCGTACCAATATGGCTATTAAAGTTGCCCGAGGCACAGATCTCCATCTGCTCGACCCCTTGATGGAGTGCCCCCGTGATGCCCTTAGAGGTGTATTGAGAGATGACGATAGAGAAGAGGATCAGCACCACCAAGATCACCACCGTGTAGAAGAGCACCGAGGCATAGTTGTCTTGGTATTGTTTGACGAAATAACTCGTCGTCTCGTCGAGCTGTGCCGAGAGTTCGTGTGCGTGCTGATTTAGCGCTTTCTTGACGTCTACGAGGTGGATTGCCTCGGCATATAAGGCCTTTTCTGTATCGGCGAGGTGGTTGAGAGCATCGCGCACAGAGGGTTGGAAGGCCTTGGTCGCTATCGTGTAGTAGTTCTCATAAGCCCGCTGGAGTGCCGAGATGTCGTCATAACTACCATACTGTTGGAAAAGGTCGTTGCCTGTGGAGATGCCCACTACCACCGCTGAGGAGATGACGTCTTGTTGGCTAATCACTTTTAGCATGTCGGCAAACGCGGCATTGACTTTCTCTAGCTCGGCGTCGTTGCTCTTGACCGCTTGCGTGATGTCGTGCTCGTCTTGGAGAAGGGTGGCGAGCGTCACATTGGCCGTGGCGAGCAGCCTTTCCCCCTCTGGGTCGTTGATTTTCTGACACTCGCCCATTGCGACATTGATACTCCGTTGCGTACTGTCGAGCAGGGTAGAAAAGGTCGCCAGATCCTCGGGCTTGGAGTAGTTGAGGTAGTGGTTCAGCGAGATGATAGCCGCACACTCCGCATAGTTCGCAGCGTCTGACTCATAGATGAGCTTGACCATCCGCCCCGAGCTCATGGACTTTGCTATGATGAAAAGTCCGAATGAAAGGATGAGCGCAATAATGACCCCAAAGATGAGGTTAAGGCGTGCTCGTGTGTTCAAAGTCTTCATATCAGTAAGTAAGGTTAGATTGATGAATCGACAAATAGTGGTAGGGGGACGCCCTCCCTCCCCCCAAAACGTCTAAGAAAACGCGTACATGGCTACATAACGAATGTTTATGTCTATGAAAGATAATACAAAAACCGTACTTCAACAACAAGGCTTGTAGAACAAACGTTAAATAATAGCTTTCTTTCGCGAGGAAGTTGCACCACACGCGAGCGTCTAACTACTAGACTTATAATGGCTTAATCTCTTATGGGGATGCCCCCCATGCGTCGAGCTTTTTTCTTACTTTTGCGCGAAATATGTAGACGGCGTAGGCTCGTCCCGACGCCATAACCCCCATAAAGGTCGCAATGCCAAACACAGAAGCACCGTTGGTCTCTATCTACATGGGCAGCAGCTCTGACATGCCCGTAATGCGTAAAGCCGCCGAGTTCTTAAACCTACAGCAGATTCCCTTTGAAATTCACGCTCTCTCGGCTCACCGCACCCCCCACCTCGTCGCAGAATACGCCTCAGGCGCGCAGAAACGGGGCATAAAAGTGATTATTGCCGGAGCAGGGGGCGCAGCCCACCTCCCAGGTGTTATCGCGGCGTATACCCCCTTGCCGGTGATCGGTGTACCGATTAAGTCTTCCAACTCGATTGATGGGTGGGACTCGATCCTCTCCATCCTTCAGATGCCCTCGGGGATACCGGTGGCGACGGTGGCGCTTGACGGCGCACAGAACGCAGCGATCCTTGCGATGCAGATCTTGGCGCTTACTGACTCTGACATTCAGGCGCGTCTTCAGAACTTTAAGAGCGAGTTGGCACAAAAGGTGGTCAAGGCTGACGAGGAGTTAGCAAAAGAGGAATTTGCCTTTCGGGTAAAGTAGGTTCTACGCAAACGGCGTGCGGGAGGAAGGCAAAACGCCGATCTCTTCGTAGGGGCGAGAGCACGCTACGCCCACATAAAACCTTCAATCCCCCTGTACGGACGCCTATCGTGTGCGTCCGTTTTCGTATTTCTAATACACGTCCTCGAAAATGCAATCTAAAGAGCACAAGGTTACCCCTAAGAAACGAATGGGGCAACACTTCTTGGTAGACCAAGAAGCGGTTGCCCGTATCGTCGCCGCCGCCACGCCACCGACACCAGACGCCCTCGTGGTTGAGATAGGACCCGGTATGGGGGCTATTACCGGTGGCTTGCTCGATCGCTTCGGAGAACGGTTACACTGTTTGGAGGTAGACCGCGAGGCTATCGCTTACCTCTCTAGCCGTTTCCCTACGTTGGGCGAGCGGCTGCACGCGACGGACTGTCTACGGTTTGACTATGACTCGCTCGGCGACGGCGACCTCCCCCTTGTGGGCAATCTACCCTACAACATTTCCTCCCAAATCCTCTTTCAAGTCAAGGCACTGCGCGATCGCGTCCCCTCAGCTGTCTTTATGCTCCAGCGCGAGGTCGCTTACCGCCTAGCGGCACGACCAAAAACAAAGGAGAATGGAATCCTTTCCATTCTCCTTCAAACCTATTTCGATATAGAGGTGCTTTTTGACCTTCCCCCAGCCTCGTTTGACCCGCCACCCAAGGTCTACTCGAGCGTGGTGAGACTCGTCCGTAACGGGCGCGATGCGCTTCCTTGCGATGCACTGCTTTTTGAACAGGTCGTCAAAGGGGCTTTTAACCAGCGCCGCAAGATGTTGCGCAACAGCCTAGAGGCAGCCCTCGGGTGTGACGTTTCTGACCTGCCGCAAGCTACGTTTCGCCCCGAGGCGCTGGGCGTGGAGGAGTTTATAGCGTTAACAACTGCTCTTGCGGGTCGAATCGGTGCGCAGGACGGAGCAAGTCCGCAACCTCCTTCACAGGGGTAAAGGTCGTTGCGGGCACCTCGACAAAGAGCGTGAGCCACCCTGCCATAGCCCCATTCCACAACCCAGGAGGTTCGAGCCCTGTGAGCGGCGTGCCGTTATAGCTTTTGTGCACGAGGATACCCATATCGGGATTGATAAACTTCGTGAGGTCGAACCGTTCGCCCTTGTAGTTGTGTAGTGAGCAGACGATATCCACAGGATTGAAATAGCGTGACTGTTGGATGATAGCCTCCGTCTGTGCATTGGAACGGTCTAGTTGAGAGATCTCCACGATTTGTAGGCTCTCGCTCCCGTCGGCTTCGCGTACCCAAAAGGGACCACCCCCAGGTTCGCCCTCGTTAGGCACCATGCCACACACGCGGATAGGGCGGTTAAGCTTGCCGAGTAGGTAAGGGATGAGCCGCTCAATGTTGCTGTGTACTGTCGCGGGGATGGTGATACTGAGCTCGTTTTGGCAATAGGCGACAATCTCCGCGAGTGCTTCTGAGGAGAGCTCCCCTGCTTGTAATTGACGAATAAGCGCAAAGACCCGCTCGCGCACCGTGAGCAGAAGCCCAGCCAGCATCTCCTTATAGCGGTGCGTCTCGACGAGGTAAGATTGCTTAGCAACGTTATCGATGTTCTTGATAAAGATAAACTGTTCCTGCATCGTACCGAGGTTGTGTAGGAGAGCGCCATGCCCCCCGGGGCGGAAGAGGATATGCCCCTTGTCGTCGCGAAAGAGTTCGCCTTTTTCAGACACTGCGATCGTGTCTGTAGCGGGTGCTTGGATGCTCTGTGCAATGGAAAAACGCACCCCATAACGCTCAGCAAGCGAAGGACTGTGTTGTGTGTAATAGTGCCGAATATCCTCTTGGTGTTCTGCCGATACGGTGAAGTGGAGGCGCACCTCGCCGTCGGGGTTGCGTCCGTAGACGATCCCCTCCATGAGATGTTCGTCTATCGGTGTCCACAAGCTCGTGCCGTATCGGTGAAAGGGGACGAGTGCCTTGGGAAGATGGGCATAGCGTGCCAGCACCTCGTCTACGAAGGGACGCTCCTCCTTGGCTTGCACACGCGCCATCACCTCGTCGTAAAAGGCGAAAAGGGTAGGGTTGCCATCGTAGGGCTTTTTCTCGCTCTGCCCGTTCTGATAGGCAAAGAAACGGTTAAACATCCGCGAGGCAGCGCCCGAAGCGGGTACAAACTTGCTGCGCAAGCCTTTGTATTCGCTGTAACGGCGGCGGTATTCCTTCTCCTCCCCAGGGGAGACCTGCTTTAACCCGCGACTAGGTACGACGGGGGCAGTAATGGGGGTGGAGGGGTAACCCGTCTGCACCCGTTGGTATTGTTGCTCTACTTGCGCGACCGTGAGCCCATGGGCGCAGATCTCCTCCTTGTCTGCTTGGGTTAGTGTTAAATCTTTCATCGTGTAACTCATCGTTCGTTGTTCCCTAACAAAGATAAGAGTTCCAACGAAATAAACCAACAGCATCCACCCCTCCAGTCCGGTAAAAAAGGAGGGAAAAGGGTGTAACTAATAATTTTATTAAACGTACCCAAAGCCATTTTCTAGCTCCCTGCCGCGCCTCTGCACATTTCCAAAGTATAAGACTCAGCTGAGCAAGAAAAGGATACGGCAGTGAGTTGTAAATAATGTAAACTAGCGAGAATAACTCTACACCAACAAGCGGTATAGTTATTGCTTCTTTTCGAAGTGTTAACACACAGTCTGAAAATAGACGACCTTTCTGGGAAATATTAACCTCGTAAAAAGAACCTCTCCATGAAGACATTTTCCGTCCGAGCTCGCTTAAACCTGATCTTCGGGATTATCATAGCGCTCATTTTGTGCTTCGGGCTCTTTATCGTTACTAAAAACATCCAGCAGCGCGGTTATGTCCGCAATATCTACCTTGCCGACGTGGCTAGCTACAAGATAAGCGAGGCAACGCGGCACGTGGCGACTTACCTCGAATGGGGGCGCGACGAAGATCTTAACGAGTTTGTCTCGCTTCTCGACCAAACGCAAGCCAAGCTCGAGGAGTCTATTGAGACTTGCCGCTCGATTGGCGATACGCAAGGGCTCGAGGTCGTGGAAAAGATTCACAAAGCGCTGGTCGATTCCTATTCCCTGAGGGAGCAGCTCCCCAAACACATGGAAAAGGAAGCGAACACTGAAGCCAACGTCCTCGCCGCCTTTAACCGGATGTTGGCAGCAGTTGACAAAGAGCCCCTCATCCCCTCGCGACTCCTATCTGGTGTGGCTACTGCGACCGACTATTATCAGCGCTATCAAGCCGACAACGACATTAAGGAGCTAGAAAAAGCCTACAGTCTGTATGCAGAGTTGGGCGACATGCCTAGCACGCCCGCCATACAGCAGAACCTCAAGGCACTCGCAGAGAGCGAACGCGAGCTTCGAGACCTTGCCGTGGAGCTCGTGGTCCTCAAACAAGAGGTGGCTAAGAAGAGCGCTGAGATTTGCGCCGCCCTCAATCGTGTCTCCGAATACTTCGTCTCGGTCTATAGAGAACGCTATGACCAAGTGATGTTTTCTATCATCCTTGTGCTAGTGCTATTTATCCTCTTTGCGATAGTCTCTTCGCAATACACCGCGCGCACCATCACCACCGCGCTTCGCCAAGGAGTCGCACAAATGGAGCTTAATGCCTCGGGCAATTTCGCCTCTCGGATGTCTGCCGACTTCCTTAAGCGAAAGGATGAGTTCGGGGTTTTGGCGCGCTCAATAGACACGATGACTGAAAAGGTGCGCGAAGCTATCGTCGAGGTCAAGATGGGCTCGCGCAGTGTGGCAGAAGCCAGCACCCGCCTAAGCGAAATATCGCAAAAGATCTCTCAGGGCACAAGCACCCAAGCAGCCAGTGCCGAGCAGGTGAGTAGCGCCATGGAGCAAATGGCCGCTAACATCGACCAGAATGCCGAGAACGCGACGCAAACCCAAGCCATCGCGCAAGCCATGGAAAAGAACCTCTTGCAAGTCAACGAGATGTCGCAACTCTCTCTCAACTCGGTGCTCTCCATTACTGACAAGATCGGCATCATTACCGAGATAGCCAACCAAACGAATATCCTCGCCCTCAATGCAGCGGTAGAGGCGGCGCGTGCCGGCGAACACGGGCGAGGTTTCTCTGTCGTGGCAGCTGAGATCCGGAAACTGGCAGAGCGCAGTCGTGATGCGGCAAATGAGATTAGTCAGTTCTCACAACACTCCCTCGCCGATACGCGTAGCGCGGCTGAGGGTCTCAACGCCGTCCTCCCCGATGTCAAGCGAACCGCCTCGCTGGTGAGTGAGATCGCCAGTGCGAGCCAAGAGCAACGCACGGGGGTTGATCAGATCAACGCTGCACTCCAGCAGCTCTCTAGCGTCGTGCAGGAAAATGCCTCCTCAAGCGAACTGATGGCATCTAATGC
>CALHZE010000350.1 GCA_938040915.1 uncultured Bacteroidia bacterium
TTCGAAACGTTGATCGCCCCTGAGATGTCAACCTCCCCTAAGTGCCCCGTCTGGTAATAGCTCTGCTGTTGCTCGACTACGTCGCCGGGCTCGAGGGTGGTAATAAACTTCTTAAACTCCTTGTTGGGTTTCCACGGGTTGCCGTCGACGTCTATGGGTTCAAAGAGGTAAGCTCGACGTGCGGCGACCATATACCAGTTATAGGCGTTATAAGCATTGTTATTGTCGAAGCTAGAGGGAGTGAGCCCCATATCATTCGCCTCGGCTACGAGGGCATCTAGGAAGGAGTGGTCGGCATTCGTGCCCTTGGCGGTAAAGCCTCCGTGGTAATTCGCAAGCTGGTTGTAAGCTATCCCAAAGTTAAAGTCGACGATCCCCGTCTGTGTCTCGCGGTTGATGGGGAAGTTGATCACAAGGGAAAGCCCCCCGAGTTTCGCATCCACAGTCGGGGTCGTGTACCGATTGCCTTTGTAGGTATCAGTGCCTAAGTGAAGCCCCAGATTGAGTGTTGCTGCAAGCTCGCCCGACCGGTATAGACCGAGCCCCCCTGGGTTGGTTGCAAGGGTCGAAAAGTCGCCGCCGACAGCCCCCATTGCGCCTCCGATGCCCACAGAGCGTGCCGTAGAGGTGGGTAGGTGTTGTGAGTAAAGGACTAGGTTGTTAATGTCTTGCCCCAAAATGCCCGTCGTTGCTCCCCCTGTGAGGGAAAGCGTGACCAGAGCGGCAAGAATATGCTTCTTTGCTAACATTGTCTACTTTCTGCTTTAATTATCTCCTCGTCGTTTGTTGAAGCCCCGACCCACTGCCACTGTTGCCAGACGAGCGGCGAGTGGACTGATCGTTAGACGAAGAAGAACCAGAATTGTTACTCCCCCGCGTAGCCGATTGGGGCGAGGAGTAGGAAGAGCGCGTCGGGGTATCATTGCTCCGCGTTGGTGCGCTATAAGTCCGTGTTGGGCTGCTGTTGTTGTTATAGGAACCTCGTGTGCCAGATTGGGGCGTAGCGTAGCTATCGCGTCGGGTCGTCTGGGTCGTGTTCTGTTCGCGCCGTGTGGTCTGTTGCCATGAGCTCGCGCCGTCGTTGTAGGAACGCGAATTGCCGCTCTCGGGGCGCGTATAGTTCGGGGTATAATTGCCGCGAGTCGACGACTGGAAGCCCTCGTCGCGCCGTGTGGTCATCTGGTTGCGATAGTATGAGTCGGTGCGTGCCTGTTGTGCGGTGGCCGAACGCTGCACACGCCCATAGCCAGACATCGAGGCGGTCGTTGAGGGCATTGGTGCGCCGATCACACGCTCGCGCGGAGCTCGTAACGGAGGTTGCGGTGGAATGTAATAGCCATAGCCCCCGTCGTAATATCCGTCGCGATAGCCATCCCAGTATCCGTCGCGATAGCCGTTTCCATAGCCGTGATTATAGCCCCAACCATAGTTCCACGAATAGCCCCCCCAGTAGCTCCAGCCCCACGGGGAGTGCCAAAAAGGGTCATACCAATAGGAGTAGGAAGGTCTGTAATAGCGGACGCGGTAGGAGGTACAATACCACGGGTCAAAGAAGAGCGCCATGGTAAGCGAGGGCGAATCCCACCAAGGGTCATATACCACGGTCGTGGTGGTCGTGGGGATAGGGTCCGTGTTTACGTAATAGTTGTTTACCACCGTTCCTGAGGCGGTCGTCTGGGTTGACGATTGGGTGGTCTTGCTAACGCTACTTGCCGTGGTCGTGGTGCGCTTGCCCAGACCGTCGAGGTATTCTCTGTATTCCGCATAAGAGGCAAAATCTTCTGGCTTCTTGATTTCCTCCTTCACGGGGGCTTGCGAGGTGGCTAATGCCTCTTCATATTCGCGTTGCCTCGCCTCTTCTGCTTCACGTTGCGCCTTAGCGTCTTCTGCCTCTTTCTTTAACGAAGCTCTGTTAAAGTAGGTATCTGAGTAAGGGGATTGAGCCGATGCTCCGAATGGCGTCGCTGCGAGTAGGGCAACACCGAGCGCAAGTAAAAATGTGTTTTTCATCGTGGTGAGTGTATTGGGAATACTAGATATAACCCGTATGTGCATTTTATTTGGTTATTTTGCGGTGTAGTTACAAAGGTAACCAAAGTGTTTTAATGGTAAGTACAAACACCATACCAAAAGAAGTTAACGGATGGCAAAAGAATTAACCCCACGTGTAGACGATTACTCGCAGTGGTATACCGACTTGGTTGTAAAAGCTCAATTGGCGGATTATAGTAGTGTGCGGGGGTGTATGGTCATCCGTCCCCGAGGCTATGCGATTTGGGAAAAGATGCAGCGCACCCTCGATGCGATGTTTAAGGAGACGGGACACGAAAATGCCTACTTCCCTCTCTTCATCCCTAAGTCTTACCTGAGTCGTGAGGCAGATCACGTCGAGGGATTCGCAAAAGAGTGCGCCGTCGTGACTCACTACCGCCTGAAGACTTCGCCTGATGGGGGTGTCGTGGTCGACAATGACGCCAAGCTCGAGGAGGAACTCATCGTCCGTCCGACTTCCGAAACTATCATTTGGAACACCTACAAGGGGTGGATTCAGTCTTACCGAGACCTCCCCCTCCTTATCAACCAGTGGGCTAACGTGGTGCGTTGGGAGATGCGCACACGTCTCTTCCTCCGCACCGCCGAGTTCCTTTGGCAAGAGGGACACACCGCACACGCTACCCGTGAGGAAGCGGTAGCCGAGGCACAGAAGATGGTCGGCGTCTACGCAAAGTTTGCCCGTGAGTGGATGGCGGTGCCCGTAATCGTGGGGGTAAAGTCTGAAACCGAGCGCTTCGCTGGGGCGGTCGATACCTACTGCATTGAGGCGCTCATGCAAGACGGTAAGGCGCTCCAAGCGGGCACTTCCCACTTTCTCGGGCAGAACTTCGCCAAGGCTTTCGATGTAAAGTACGCTGACGTTAATGGCAAGCTCGAGTATGTCTGGGCGACCTCGTGGGGGGTCTCTTCGCGCCTGATTGGGGCGCTCATCATGACCCACTCTGACGACAACGGGCTCGTCCTCCCGCCCCGCCTTGCCTCCGTCCACGTGGTGATTGTGCCCATTTATAAGACCGAGGAAGAGCGTGCCCAGATTCGCGCGTGCGCCGAAGGGCTTTTAACCCAGTTGCGTGCCGAGGGACTCGTGGCAAAGTTTGACGACCGCGATAACCTCAAGCCAGGTTTTAAGTTCGCCGAACACGAACTGCATGGGATTCCCCTCCGCATCGCCATCGGTCCGCGAGACCTTGCCAGTGGCACGGTCGAGCTCGCGCGTCGCGATACGCTTGAGAAAACGTCCGAACCTATCGAAGGGCTCGCACAGCGTATCCCAGCACTCTTGGAACGTATGCAGCAAGAAATGTATGAGCGTGCACTCCATTTCATGGAGGCGAACATTCGTCGCGTAGACACGTATGACGAGTTTAAGCGCGTCCTCGAGGAACAGGGCGGTTTCGTCTCCGCACACTGGGATGGGACGCCCGAGACCGAAGCACTCATCAAGGAAGAGACCAAGGCTACCATCCGTTGCGTACCTCTTGACAGCACCCCAGAAGAGGGCGTCTGCATCCGTACGGGCAAGCCTTCGCACCAACGAGTTCTTTTTGCACGTGCTTATTAAACAACCATGGAACAAGAAAGCGAAAAGACCCCCTCGCAGCCACTAGAGACTCTCGACGCTAAAGGGCGCACCATCATAGAGACCCTCGTGGCAAAGTCTACCACCAAGATGGAGGTCTATGACCAGACCTTTGAGGTCTTTAACCAGCTCAAAGAGATATTACACGAGTTGGTAAACGACCTAAACCCCTACCTCCGCGAGCTCGACCGGCGCGTCCGCCTCGAGTATCGCGACAGGGGGAAGTTCGAAGCCGAGGTACGTCTTGCGGGCGATGTGCTCTTGTTTAGCATGCACACCAACGTCTTTGAGTTTGATCGCGACCACTCCGTCTGGCGTCTCTCCTACGTTGAAAAAGACCGCCTTAACTCGTATTGCGGGGTGATTAACATGTACAACTTCCTTGCCGACTCGTTTAAGTATAATCGCGCCGAGGATTTGGGCTACCTCGTGGGGCGTCTCTTTGTCAATCGAGAACAGCAATTCTTTGTCGAGGGCAAGCGGCAAAATGACTACCATAGCGGTACCTTTGGGACGCAGCCTATCTCCCGCGAGGCACTCGTCAATATCATTCAGACGGCGATGCAATACACCTTAGACTTTGACCTCCTTGTCCCCCCTTATGATATCGTGAAGATTGCCACCGTTTCTCAGCTCAACACCAAGGTGGAAAGTAGCAAATTGCAGACGGGGAAACGCCTAGGCTTCCGCTTCAACTCTGACGATGTGGCGGGCGAGCCGCAGCAATAGGATCGTGCGCGGAGACACACACACAGGTAAGAAAATATAAAACGATATGAGGATATGAGAAAGTTAGCTATCGGTCTTTCACTAGGCTTTTTTGCGCTCGTTACGACGTCGTGCACTTCGTCGGTGCAGCAACAGAACGTGACTCAAAACGAAGTAGACATGGAGCTCCAGCAAAAAGTAGACGCCTTTGCGTTAGTCCCCTTAAAGTCAAACATTGAGCACCTTACCGAGTCTGAGCGTGCCGTGTTAGGGCTCTTCTTTGACGCGGCGACTATCATGGACGACATCTTTTGGGAAGAGGCTTATGGAGCGAAGGACACCTTCCTCGCCAGCCTTCCCAACGACACCTATCGCGATTTCGCACGCATTAACTACGGTCCGTGGGAACGTCTCAACGGCAACGAGCCTTTTGTGCAAGGGGTGGCGGCAAAGCCTCTTGGGGCAAACTTCTACCCCACTGACATGACCAAGGAAGAGTTTGAGGCGTGGAACAACCCCCTCAAAGAGAGCATGTACTCGGTGGTGCGGCGCGATGGCAATAAGCAGCTCGTTGCCATCCCTTACCACGAGGCTTTTGCGGAGAAGATCGAGCGCGCCGCCAAGCTACTAGATAGCGCCGCTCAGCTCGCCGAAGACCCAGGGTTGAAAAAGTACCTTTCGCTTCGAGCGCAGGCACTCCGTACCGACAAATATTTTGATAGCGACGTCGCGTGGATGGAGATGAAGAGCAACCGCATTGACCTTGTCGTCGGTCCGATTGAGAACTACGAAGACCATCTTTTTGGGCTCAAGGCGGCACACGAGGCTTTTGTCCTTGTCAAGGACATGGCGTGGAGCGAACGCCTCGGGCGCTACATGAGTTTCCTCCCCGAGTTGCAAAAGCGTTTGCCCGTGGAAGACAAGTACAAGTCTGAGCTCCCCGGCTCAGAGTCTGACCTCGGGGTTTATGATGTGGTTTACTATGCCGGCGACTGCAATGCGGGGAGTAAGACCATCGCCATCAACCTCCCCAACGACGAGACGATTCAGGAGCAAAAGGGCTCGCGCCGCCTCCAGTTGCGCAACGCCATGCAATATAAGTTTGACATGATTATGCGCCCCATTGCGGGTTTGCTTATTGACCCCGCACAGCGCGAATATGTCACTTTTGATGCCTTCTTCGAAAACACGATGTTTCACGAGGTGGCGCACGGTCTCGGGATTAAGAAGACCCTCGACGGCAAGAGCACACCACAGGAGGCGCTGGTAGAAACTTATTCGTCAATAGAGGAAGGAAAGGCCGACATCCTCGGTATCTTTATGATTGAGCAACTTGCCAAGCTCGGTGAGCTCCAGGAGCACGACATGATGAACAACTACGTCACCTTCCTCGCCGGTATCTTCCGTTCGGTGCGCTTTGGTGCAGCCTCGGCACACGGCAAGGCTAACATGGTGCGCTTCCACTACTTCCAAGAAAAGGGTGCTTTTGTCCGCGACGAGGTGACGGGTTACTATCGCGTCGTGCCTGAAAAGATGTCAGAAGCCGTGAGCGGCTTGGCACACGACATCCTTGTAATCCAAGGCGATGGTGATTATAAGCGCGCCGCCGAGATGCTCCGAAAAGACGGTGTGGTCGACGAACTCTTGGCTTCTGACCTCGCGAAGATTCAGGAAGAGAACATCCCCATCGACATTCGTTACCGCCAAGGTAAGGAGGAGTTGGGGTTCGCCAAGAAATAATTAACTTTGTTTTGTAACCTAACCAGCACAGTAGCGTAACACTGTGAAAATAGCATACGATGGAACAGATGAATCTGACGTTCAATTTTGTGAAGTCTATCTCGAGCATCTATGATGAGATGCTCTCTAATGGCTTCTCTCTAGTCTACTTTGGTGAGTTTAGTCACGAGATTACCAAGATGTTTACCTCTATGGCCGAGTCTGACATGGAGAAAAACAGCGAGGAGCGCTCGGTGCAGCGCCGCGTCTATCACGTGATGGTTGAGACGCTACAGAACATGAACAAGCACTCTGACGACCTCAAGGACGATGCGCGGGTCGGCGGCGGGATGTTCATTATCGGCAAGAAGAACGATGTCTACTATGTCATCACCTCTAACAAGGTGAAGCGTGAGCACAAAGAGAACCTCGAAACGGCGCTTAACACCGTCAACAACGCCACACTCGAGGAACTGAAAGACATGTATAAGAAACAGATCAAAGAGGGGCGCATCTCTGAAAAAGGGGGCGCAGGGCTCGGGCTCATTGACATCGCGCGCAAGACCGAGGAACCCCTCGAGTACCAGTTCCTACAGCTCGATCAAGACAACTTCTTCTTCATTCTCAAGGTGGAGATTAACGCAAAGAAGTTTCTAAAGCAGTAGACTAGTCAGATTGACAATGAATAGGGGAGGAGATGCGTTCCTTTAGGGACGAGCTCCTCCTTTTTTTACACAGTTACAAGCAATGGATACAGAAAGCAAGAACAAACGAACGGTGTTAGCCCCCGGCATTAAGCTCCTCCTCCTTGGGGTGATGGCGCTGGCACTTTTAATCCCTCAGGTGTTTATTGACCTCTTGGTCGACAGTCGTAAGGATACGGCTGAGGATGTACGCGAAGAGTTAGCGCGCTCGTGGGGCGGCGAGCAATACGTCCGTCCGCTCTGGCTCACCTTTTACAAGCTAAACGATAAAGGCAAGGCGACTGACGAGATGGTCTACATCCAAGCCGACAGCGTCCGTATGAACGTTGATGTGACCACCAGCGAACGCAGTCGGGGCTTTTACTCCGCCATCCTTTACCACGCGACCATCCGCGTTTCCGGCTACTTCAATCCGGCGCTCTTAAAGGGAGAAAACGGAAAGGACATCAATGTGAACGCTGACGGCTACCTCTGCACCAGCATCCGTGAGCCGATAGGCTTGAAGTCAAACTTTGTGGTAAAGATGGAGGGCAAGGAATATGCACTCCAGGTGAGCAATGTGCCACAGCCCTTCTCAAACACGTGTCTCGCAGCGCGTTTCAACGGGGAAAAGGACTCGGTCGGCTACTTCTCTTATACCTACGAGCTCAACGGGTATAAGAACCTCGAGTTTTACGTACAGACGCCCGCCACCGACGTCGCCTTGACGATGCACTATCCCAACCCAGCCTTCTCGGGCGACTGTCTTCCCGACGAGCGCAACATCACTGACAGTGTGACCACCGCGCGGTGGAAGCTCTATGCGAGCACCTCCCTTTTCCCGCAGGTCTTGGAACAAGATCGTCGCTCTGATCACTACTACGAGGAGTATGATTCGGATCGGGAGCGGAGTTTCACCGTTTCCACCCAGTTTACCGATGTCTATTATCGGGCTATTGAGCGCTCGTTGAAGTATGCCATCTTGATTATCGTCTTTACCTTCCTGACCTTCTTCTTCACTGACACGCTTTCTAAGACCAATATGCCGATGATCGGCTACCTCCTGACGGGTTTTGCGATCTTGCTCTTTTACACGCTACTGCTTTCGCTCTCAGAGTACCTCCCCTTTGGCTGGGCTTACTTCCTTTCGAGCTTTGCCATTATTAGCATGATTGGGGTCTATTTCTGGAGCTTTATTCGCAGTCTTAAAGCAACGGGCGTCTGCGTGGGGATTTTAGTGCTTCTGTACCTCTTCCTCTACATTATCTTACAGATGGACTCGTTCCCGCTCCTCGTGGGCAGCTTGTTCCTCTTCGTGGTGCTGGGGATTGTGATGTACCTTTCGCGCAAACTGACGTGGTAGGTATATGAGCCCCCTTGCGGTGTGAGTCCTACACCGAAAAGACGGAGCACTTACGCATCATACACGCGTAGGTGCTCCGTCTCTTTTGCTCCATTCTCTTCTCAGGGGAAGGGATTTGTTCTTATTCCCATCTTCGGTAGGAAGAGTGTCAGAACTCCCATTTGGGTGGACGCATCGCGCCCCGTACACGAACGTTCTCTTTCCTCTTCGTATTTCGCCGTCTGTTGGTGCCAGAAATACGAAAGAGGCGCGGCTTCGTAGAAAACCACGCCTCTTGAGAGGAAACCCCTTAAAAAGGGGTGCTAGTCTACTTTTTGGATAGGAAGTCGGCGATCCCTTCCTGCGTGGGCTTTAACCCCTTGCCGCCCTTGTGCCAGTTCGCTGGGCAAACCTCACCGTTCTCTTCAAAGAACTGCAACGCATCGACCATGCGCAACGCCTCTTCCACGCTACGCCCCAGCGGCATATCGTTGACTACCTGATGGCGCACAACCCCTTGCTTGTCAATGAGGAACAAGCCACGGTAAGACTGTGGGATGCCCGAGAAACGAACCTCGCCTTCCTCGCTATATTCCACCTCACCTGCCAGCACGTCATACGACTCGGAAATGAGGTGTGACTGGTCGGCTACCATCGGGTACTTCACGCCTTGGATACCCCCCTCTTTTGCTGGCGTCTGTAGCCACTTCCAGTGCGAAAAGGCGGAGTCTACCGAGCAGGCTACGACCTGTGTGTTGCGCTTTTCGAACTCAGCTGCTGCTTCCTGAAAGGCGTGCAACTCTGTCGGGCAAACGAAGGTAAAATCAGCGGGATAGAAGAAGAAGACGACATACTTCTTGCCGATGTACTGTTCCAAAGAGAAGTTCTCTACTATTTCGCCACCGTTCACAACCGCGGGTGCGGCAAACTTGGGGGCGGGCTTTCCAACTAATACGCTCATTGTCTTTCTCTATTTAGTTTCAGTTGTAATACACTGCTAAAAACGCCTCAACCTGACAATTTGTTTACAGGGGCGGGGGAAAAATGCATCAAAGTCACTTCCCCAGCCGTGTTTACTGTGTAACACAACTTCTGTAGAAGTAGGGGGGAAAACGCATTCCGAGGGCTATTCCCCGATGCTCAGTTGTCGGGAGAATCAGGCTGGCACGCCTTGCAGGCTATGCCCCATACGTATGCACACTCACCCCTTGCGCCGAGGGGAGATAGTTGACCCCATACCAACAAATCTGAAGCAAGAGAAAGGAAAGAATAAGCAACCCTAGCGCCGTCCCAATAGCGCGCGGACTCTGGAGGCGGAAATGAACGTAAACCAAGTAGCTGAGCAACGTGATCGCCGCCCACGTCTCCTTCGGATCCCAACTCCAATAGTGACCCCACGCCTGCTTAGCCCAAAAAGCCCCCAAGAGCAAACCCACCATCAGGAAGGCGAGCCCCGTGTAAACCATGTTGTCGGAAATATACATCAACGCCTCCGCATGGTGCGAGCGAGCGCCTACGTGCGGCAATGCCTCCGTTGCCACAAGACCTTTTTTGCGCCGAAGAACCACGTAGAGTGTCACCAATAGCGACGCCCCTATCGCATAAGAGAACATATAAGCCACCACATGGGGCACAAAATAAACGCTCTCCAAGGCTGGCATCATGCTCTTGTTGTGTATTTCAGGCTTTAACAGATTGATCACGAGAAACACACCCGCCAAGATAGCGCCAAAGCCCAGTATCCACCGAAACCGCCAACGGAGGTAAACGATCGCCCCCGCCACGAGAGCAAAAAAAGAGTACCACAGCCGTGTCTCACCCATCGTCCGCATCGGGGGGCGGTCTAAACTGTGCCACATCAAGCCAATATAGATAGCGTAAAGCAAGAGCCCCGCGAGATAAAGCCCCCATGCCACACCACGCCGCTCTTTATAAGCCGCCCACCCGCCCGAAACAACGAGCACGAGCGTCGGTACGGCAAAATAAACGAGTTCGTCCCACGAGATTTGCATTGTCTATTCCTTCTTGAGTGTGGGGGAAAATTGCGGCACGACAAAGAGCGCAAGCGCCCCCAAGAGCATCAGCCCTAACCCACAATACACGAGCGGCAACCACGGGTCACGCACGAGCTCAAAGACCGACGTATCGCTCCACCGCCCCTTTTCGTGGTCATAATCGAGCTGATAGATATACCAATCTTTGAACACGAGCGGATGGTTTACCGCGATCGTGCCCTCGGCTTTGCTCCCGTCTTGGGCGATCAGAAAAACCTCCGAACGGTACTGTTTTGCCTCTACCTCGGGCATAACGAGCGTGGCGTTGGCGTCCAGCGCCAGCCCACGGTGGGGGATAAGGTAACTCCCTGCCGAGACCCAACCGCTTACCGTCTGCCCTGTCTGCCGGTTGTGAGCCCGCACCTTTAGGCTATGTACCGCCCCCTTGCTGCCATAAGCAACGTAGTGTAACGAATCTTGCGAAACCACCGGCGCGCTATAGGGGAGGTGCTGTTCCACCGCGACCTCCCATTCGCCCCAACGGGTCGCTAGCGGCACACGCTCTACACTCGCGTGCCACGGATGCCCCACGGGTAGCGCGCGCCCTATCGTGTCAATGACCATGAGCTTGGGCGGATACTCCTCCATGGTAAACTGCTTGAGCCCCAGGGCAAAATCCATCTCTTGGAGCGTCGTTTCTCCCTCCTTATGCACGCGCCACTCGGGATACTCTGCCCCCCCAGTCGCTTGTAACTGATATTTCTCTATCTGGTGAGCCCCCACAAGTCCTGCCCAAAGGGCGAGGTAAAGCCCCACGTGGTTGAGAAGAAAGGAGAGTTGCCGTGCGAATGTGCGCTTTCGCCCAAGCAGAGGTGCGGCGGTGAAAAGGACGTAGAGGCGGTGCACCACGACCCCTCCCAACGTCACTACGACATAGAGATAGAGCAATAGAAAATAGCG
>CALHZE010000351.1 GCA_938040915.1 uncultured Bacteroidia bacterium
CGCGGTTTGCGCCACAACAGATTTCGAGGAATGCCTTAAAGGGCGTATCTTGGGTAGGATTCCCTGCACCGTCCACCGCATAGAGATGCACCCCCTTATTGGTGCGATTGAAATAGAGCGGGGTCTCGTTAACGACGTCGGTCTCTGACCAATCGAGCACATTCTCTATATACTTTGACCAATCTGTCGCGGGCACTGTATGCAAATTTCCCCACTGAAAAGGGACTGCAAACCAATTTTTCTTCATGGCGGGGGGGGTATTCACCCCCTCATTCGTCAATGAGATCTTTTTCTTACCATCACCTGGAATCGTAAACGTCTCATGAAAGCCCGTCTCGGCGGGTAACTCTAACTTGACACGAGTGGTGACACTTTTCGTGGCCGATAAATGTAGATAGACCCTAACCTTACGCTGTTCATTCTCTAGTACGTGCCCACGAGTAACCTCGGGGACATCAAACCAGAAGCTCGAAGAGATCTGGGCAAAGAGCGGGCGGCAACCGAACGAGAGAAGTAGCAAAAGAAAGAGGGGACGCAGGAAACACCAGCTCCTGCGCGCGACACCCAACTGCGTAATAGATAGAGCAGTAGCCATCTTTTTCCTCCTTAACATTTTATAGTAGCTTGTCATAGATACGCGTTTCACGCGTCGCAAGTTACGACTTTTCACCTCAAGCTCCGCGCCCCCCTCGTTGTAAAAGTGACGAAAAGAGTGCGGGGAGCGACCGGAGCGCAAGCAGAATAGATAAGTCTGGCAGACAGCCCCGAGACGCTTGTCTCGCTTAGTGCTGGACGCATCTCGTTGCGTCCGTTTTTTGAAGATAATCGGGCAGGCGCGGCGTTGCCGCGAGTTGCGGGCGAGGCTAAGGAGGTCAATAAAGTCTCCTGAACAGGGGGGTTACAGGAGCTTTTTCAGTTCTTCGATACTCGGGAGTGCTTTACGTAAATACTCTGGCATTTCATCTGCCGTGGTATAGGTTGCTACCCCAAGCGGACGATTATAGTCTCGTATCACAAACTCCACATACTCACGATTGACAGACTTGCAAAGTACAATCCCTATAGAGGGATTTTCATGTTCCTTTTTTACCTTCGCATCCAAAATAGAAAGATAAGTCATCAGCTGTCCTAAATAAGAGCTCTTAAACTCGCCCGTTTTGAGCTCAATCACTACCATAGCATTCAATTCTCTATTAAAAAACAGGAGATCGGGAAAATGCTCTACACCGTAGATCTCCAAGTGAAACTGATTGCCGATGAATGCAAAGTCGTTCCCGAAGGTCATAATAAAGTCCTTAATGTTGTGCACGATCTCTTGCTCGATAACACGCTCATCCACATCCATGCGGTCGCGTTCGCCGATCTCTTCCACGTTGATAAAATCAAGTAAGTAGGCATCCTTAAACATCATAACAGCCTTACGCGCCACGGCATCTGGTGTTATCGTTTGAGGAAAATTGCTTGGCATATTTCCTTGCTTTTCAAATGCCTGTTCGCTAACCAAACGCTTTAGAGCGGCTACGGAAAGGTGTTCCTCTGCAATGCGATGGAGATAATAGTAGCGCGCTTGCAAATCTTTTACATTCGCGAGTAGATAGACGTGATGGGAAAACGGTACTCTAAAAAAGTCTTCCACAGGGAAGTCCCCCTCCCCTCCTCCTAAGAT
>CALHZE010000352.1 GCA_938040915.1 uncultured Bacteroidia bacterium
TATCGCTTACCTTCTTTGAAGAAGCAATATACGATGGCACGTAATAGCGTAGAGAGGATCGAATATGGCGACGGAACGGTTGTCTCGCTCGACGAGTCGGGCGCAATTATCTCCACGGTTAACGAAGCATGGCGCACGGTCGGAATTACCAAGAAGTTGAGCGAAACGAAGGGTATGATCTCGGTAGAGAAGATTAATGTTACCCTTACCACGGGGAGCAATATGCAGAAGACGAAGCCCGCTGAATTAGAAGCCTCAGCGATGATGCAACTCCAACAGCAGGCGTTTGAGAAGAAAGCTACCCTCATTTACATCAAGTCCTCCGAATTTAAGACCGCTTACGGAGAGCCTCCAGCGATACACATCGTCGGCGAGAGTTTTCGTCCTATTCCACAGCGTGGTGCTAAGAGAAAGTAACCGCTTATGCAACAGTATTTGGCATTAGTGAACCATGTCCTCGAACATGGGGAGCTCCGTAAGAACCGCACGGGTATCGATACGCTGGGTGTCTTTGGCTACCAGATGCGCTTTGATTTGACGCAAGGCTTTCCGCTTCTGACAACGAAGAAACTACACTGGAAATCTATTGTTTACGAGCTCCTTTGGTTTTTGCGTGGCGACACCAATGTCCGTTATCTTAACAAGCATGGTGTCCATATTTGGGACGAATGGGCGAGTGAGGATGGCAATCTCGGACCGATTTACGGAGCGCAGTGGCGTTCGTGGAAGGGGAGTGATGGACGGAGCATCGACCAACTTTCGGAGGTAGTACGCCTGATTCGTACTGACCCTACTTCCCGTCGCCTGATCGTTAGCGCTTGGAACGTCTCGCAGCTTGAGGAAATGGCGCTCCCGCCGTGCCACGTCCTTTTCCAGTTCTACGTTTCTAATGGACGCCTTTCTTGCCAGCTTTACCAACGTAGTGCGGATATTTTCCTCGGTGTCCCTTTTAATATTGCCTCTTATGCCCTATTGACACACCTTATTGCCGCCACGGTCGGCTTACAGGTGGGCGAGTTTATCCATACCTTGGGCGATGCCCATATCTACGTCACACACCTCGACGCGATAAAACAGCAGAGCCGTCGCACCCCTTATCCCTTGCCTAACATAGAGTTGCTGCGGGTGCACGAGCGCCTTGAGGCTTACGAATACGAAGACATTCTCGTGCGGGATTATGTTGCGCATCCTCACATTGCCGGCGATGTGGCGATTTAACCACCCTTTCATAAGGACAATTAGGTAGAATGAAGGAGCTTTCACAAAGGACAGCGCGTGCGTTGTCCCTTTTTTTTATGCTTACGCTATTGACGCCCCTTATGGCGCAACCCGAGGGCGCTACGGCGCAGTATCCGCGCGGTAATTACCTCTCTCCTATGCCCATGCCTATTGCGCTTTCTGGGAGCTTTGGCTCTATCCGTTCGCGACATTTCCACTCAGGCACAGACATGCGTACCTCTGGTGTCGAAGGAGAGGTGGTGCGTGCTGTCGAGGCGGGACACGTGGTGCGAATCAACGTCTCTACCACCGGTTACGGGAATTGCATTTACGTACAGCACGCGGCGGGCGTTATGTCGGTCTATGGTCACCTCCAAGCCTTTGCGCCTCACCTCGAAGCTTACGTCCGCGACCAACAGTACGCTCGGCAGAAGGCTGAGCTCGAGCTCTATCCCCTCTCTGGTCAGTTCCCTGTGGCACAGGGCGATCTCCTCGGCTGGTCGGGCAATACGGGGAGTTCGGGCGGTCCACACCTCCACTTCGAGTTACGGCTCAAGAATGGCACGCTCCCTTATAACTCTTACCTATCAGGGGTTACTTACGTTGACGCGACACCGCCCACCTTCCGTGGCTTATATCTCTATAATATCGACGAAAACAATTACGAGGGCTCGCTCCGTAACCGTCGGGCGCTTACGCCACGCTATAATTCCTCTCAAAAACGCTTTTATATAGCCGACACACTCGCTTTGTCAGCCACGTCGGGACTTGGTGTCGAGGTTACCGATATCGTTAATTCTAGAAGCCTTACGTGCAATATTACTATCCTAGAGTGCTTCCTTGACGAGGAGCGTATCTATCACTTTGACCTCAATGCCATCTCGTTTGATGAGACGTCGTATGCCGACGGACATGTTGACTATGCCTTTCGTGCTAAGACTGGGCGGCGCATCCACCTCCTTTTTCAGCAGCCTGGTAATCTTTTTTCGCGCTATCAGAACCGCAACCGCGGTCTCCTCACCCTTTCCGCTGGGGAGTATCATCAAGTGCGCATCCGCGCGGTTGATGCCGCAGGGAATGCCGCTGAGCTTCATCTTGTGGTAAAAGGCTCTGCGCGCAAAGCGGTGTATAAAGCCTCAGGGACGCGTATCGCTTGGCAGAGCGGAGGGCAAATCGCTACCTCCGATTATTGCCTCTCAATTCCCGCAGGTGCGCTCTTTGCCGATCTTCTCTATCAGGGGAGCGCCACCCCATCCAAAAGCAAGGCGATCGTTTCCCCCATCTACACGCTTCACAACGAGGAGGTGGCTTTACGCAAGGCTGCTACGTTTACTATCTTAAAAAACGCGGTAAAAGACTCTATTCCGCTCGATAAGCTCTACCTCGGGCATTGGGACGCGGCAAAGAAAAAATACGCTTATTACGGCGTTCCTACACAAACGAGCCAAGGGTTCGAATGTCACGTCAGAGACTTTGGTCGCTACGCCCTTATGCTAGATACCGTGCCGCCACATATCGTTTCCCCACAATGGGACAAGGACGCGCGTGGACAAGCCCTTCCGCGTCCCTATTGTTTTGTGCTTAAGATTGCTGATAAAACGACCGCGATTCGTCGCATTTCGAGTACTATCGACGGGCAATGGGCGCTCTGGGAGTACGAACCCAAGACGGGCGAAATCTGGCATCAAGTCGACACCCTACGCATGCCCACGCAAAGTGAGCATCGCCTTCGCCTCATCCTTGAGGACGCCGTAGGCAACCGTGCCGAGTATACGACGACCTTTCGCTAAAACGCGCTATTTCTCGTAATAACGTATTGTGCGCAGGATGACATACTGTTGCTCGTCGTTGCGATACAACGTCGCCAACGTCCAATTCCCATATTCGTCGGGGCGCGACAAAACGAGGCGGTAGGTCTCAAACGGCTTGTCTTCCCCAATATGTAGGCGCTTTTCAAAGACCTCTTGAGGCGAATAGGTGACCTCTGACGTATAGTTGGCGTATGCGTTATAGACGCTTCGGAAGATCTCGCCTCCCTTCTTGTCGTAGGTGTGGAGCTCGAGCTCTGAGAGCTTTCCCTCTTCGTGTACCTCTCGTTCTAAGATGCGCCCCTTGGAGTCTATTTTGATGGTGGCTAGGGCATAGACCGAGTCGAGTGCCGAGATTTGCTGCTCGATCACAATGCTGTCGCCTTGGTAACGAAGGGTATATGAAAAGAGCTCGGCATTGGCGCGCAAATCTTTCGTAACCACCTTTTTCAACTTTCCGCCCCACGAGTCATATTCATAGGTTTTGACGATGGGCTGCACGACTTGCTTGTCGTCTTTGCCGTGATAGTCAAAGAGTTCGGTCAGCTTATTGTCTTTATAGGTGGCGTAGGTGGTCATTTCCCCCATGGAGAACTTTGAGCTCCAGGAGAGCTTATGGGCGTCGTCATACGCATAGATGGTGCGGTCGAGCGACATCCCCGCGAAAACCTGTGTCCACTCTGAAAGATAGCCCTTTTCGGTGAAGTTGAGATATTGCAACGAGTTCTTGCCATAGCTCATAAACCACGTGTCGGGCGCAGGGTTGTCATTGAGCTCTTCTTGGATCTTGGGCAGCGAATAGACGGGCAGGTCTAGCTCCTCAGAGCCCTTCTGTGCTAGCTGAAAGGTGTTGGCATAGACGAGCTTGACAGGACCGCTGAGGCGGAAGTCGGCGAGCGCCAAGCGCTGGTCTTTCCGAAAGTCAAACGAGCTCAAGAATAGCACGAGGGTAAGGGCAAGGGGAATAAATACGTATCTCATTTATGGCTAGTATTATGGGGACTCTTTCGGCAAGCCCGCCTACAAAAGTAAAAAAAAGGGCGCAGTGTGATCGATGCTTGTCCATCACCACACTGCGCCCCACGAAAACGGGGAGCTAATCCCTAAGCACCTTTACCCCTCTTGGTGCAGAATTTGCCCGAAGGAAATGCGCTCAATAGACGCCCGCTTCCCGTTGTTTGCCTTTCTCACTTAGCGCCGTCCCCAGCCTAACTGATATTGCAAACCAAAGGTCAGCCAACGACCTGGTAACGGCACGTCGCCGATGTCGACCCGCTCGGCATCCAACAGGTTCGTGCCCTCTACAAAAAGGTCGACTGACGGCACGTGACACGTCAGTCGCAAATCTAAACTCACATTTGCTGGGTAAGCCCGTGGTGTTGCCCCCGGCGTCGGCGAATAAGGCGTGTACTCCCCATCTCGCTGCGCATAACGCACCGACGGTTGCAACGTCACCCAACGCGTACACGGTATCTCGGCTTGCAGGGTCGCGAGGTGTAACAGATTGTCATATGCGTATGACGCCCCTCGCCCTTCTGCTTTGTCTGACAGGTTCTTACAATAGGCATACGCCACCCCGACCCGTTGCAGAAAATTGAGTTGCGGCAAAAGCGAGAGCGCCACCTCGCCCCCTGCCGCATTGAGTTGCTTGTGGTTGGCGGCGCGCCAAACCGTCGAGGTGGGCGACTCCTGTTGCCAGTCGATGATGTTACGCCCCAATCGGTAAAACACCGACCCCGAGGCGCGCCACCATGCCGTCTCGCTCTTCAGTCCGCCCTCGAGTGTCAACGCCTCCTCTGGGCGCAACTTCTCGTTCCCGACGCGCGTCGGCGACTGATAGTAAAGGTCTGTAAATGTGGGCAATCGGTAAGCACTATTGAGCGAGACACTCGCCGCTACCGAGGGGAGAATTTGGTAGTTGATATCTGCCCCGTAGGCATACGCCCACCCATACGCCGAGTTCTGCGAGGTCATCCCCCCGACGTTTAGTGTCCAAGCGCCAAGGTAGAAGGTCTGTTCTAGCGCCGCCGTGAGGTTCAGGCGTTCGCCGCGGTGATTGTAACGCACCCCCGCAACTCCAGGCACGGCACGCGTCGCCGAGGTCTCCTTACCGAGGTTCGTACTCCAGATCTCGTCATAGCGCGCCACGAGCGCGAGCTGTGTACGCGACACACGGGTGTTGTAGCCCACGCGCCCACGTGCCGAAAATAGCTGTGTTTGATGATAGTTGTGCCCCCTGTACCACGCAGGGGCATTGTTACGGAAAAGCTCGAAACAATCAGTAAGGTAACGATAG
>CALHZE010000353.1 GCA_938040915.1 uncultured Bacteroidia bacterium
AGTTTCACCAGCGGACGCCCCACCAGCGACACGACCATTGCAATAATGATATACCACACGATGCTGTGAAACAACCACAACAAGTAACCCACCGCGGCAATCGACACCGCGATAATGATGTAGCGCGCAAGCTTATTCATCACTCTTCCCTCAAGAGTTCCTTTCGTGCAAAAGTAAACCTTTTAGCCATATATGAAATAATGCCTACCTTGGCTCTATAACCCACACGTACGAAAAAAGATGTTTATCGTATTGGAAGGCACTGACGGCTGTGGCAAGACGACCCAAGCCGCGCTACTGTGCGCGCGCTTAGAACAGGCGGGGCATCGTGTTGCCCATTTCCATTTTCCCATTTTAGAGGAAAAAAGCGTGTTTGGCGAACTCATAGCGGCGTACCTCCGCGGGGAGTTGGGCGACATCGCGAGCCTCCCCCCCAAGCTCATCGGGGCGCTCTATGCTGCCAATCGGCACGAGACACAGCCCATCCTTCAAAAGGCGCTTGACGAAGGAAAGGTCTTAGTGGTCGACCGTTACTATGCTTCGAACCTCGCCTACGCTGGGGCGAAAGTGCCCGCTGGTGCGGAACGCGATGCGTTAATCCGTTGGCTCATTCAGACAGACCTTGAGGGGTTTGGTAACCTAGCCCCTGACCTTACTCTATTCCTTGACGCTCCCCTACGCTTTTCTACAAGCGTTAACCAACAGCGCAACCAGACGCGTGACCGTGCTTACACCGAGGGCAAACAGGACATTCACGAGGCGAAAGTAGAATACCAAGCTTGTGTGCAGGAGGTCTACCGCTCGCTCGGCAGCTATCTATCTCACTACGACATTGTCGAATGTGGCGATGGGCTCGGCGGCATGAAGCCCAAAGAGACCATCGCAGAGGCGATCTGGTCTCGGGTGGAGGGGCTGCTTCCCCGCTAGTCAGCATTCGTTCTCCTGAGCTTCCTCTAAGCTATTTAATAGGCGCACCAAGGCACGCCCCACAGCGTGCGCGAGGTTGACAGGGACAGCATTCCCAATTTGCTTGTACTGCGAGGAGAGACTCCCTGCAAACGCCCAGTCGTCAGGGAAGGTCTGAATACGTGCATACTCGCAGCGTATCGCACGCGTCGCGCACGACCTCGTTGAGTAAAAGGTGTTGGAAGCCCGCTCGTTCCATCCCCAGCGCCAATCCCCCCGCCCCAGCAAAAAGCTCAATGGAGGTAAAAGGACGAAGCGGGCGGGTAGTCAATTCGGAGTCCCAAGAGGAGTGAAGGATGGCTTGGATTTGGGGTAAAGCTTTCACCTTTCTAGCAGTTTACTTATAAATATTTTTGCTTCGTCTAACGCAATAAGAGTTGGGGACTCCTCGGCGGCTATTAGAGCATTAAGCGCTTTTCCTTGAAACTGTGCTACTCCTCTTGTACTTCGCCCCGCCCAATGGTGTTGAAGAATTGTAGAGCTCAACAACCGTGGATGAAAAACAGAACACAAACATGTTTTAATCTTTCCCATCTCATTGATTCCTACAAAATAGAAAAGAAAGACCGTTTTCTCTTGGCTATGTAAGCGCAAGAATTTATCAATATTATAGGCTTTCGGATTAGAGTTCAAATAGAGTACTTTGGTTTTTATGTCGGTATAGGTCTTAGAATTATTGAAGAAACGGATATAGTCCCCTATCTCATTTCTTGGTTCGTAATAAGGATAATTGTTCTCCACATTTCGGAGTTCTTCTAATAACTTTTTACGTTCTTGCTCATCTGATGTGATTAACGCCTCTATGAGACGCCCACGAACATTGATATTTTCTATCCTTGCCGCAACAATAATCGCCTCATAGACAGCTTGACAACGCTCCTCAAGATCCTGTAGCAATGCACCATAATCCTCGGATTGAAGAAAGCGTTCAGCCCGCTCGGGTGCAGAATATAAAACCTGTTTATCCACTTCAGTAAGAAGCTCTCTTTGTGACCGAGGCACAATCTGTGTTGTTGCTTCAACAATACGAGCGAAATTATCCTCCCACGTCAAACCGTGATGTATCGCAAACAAGTCCTCAAAGTTTTCTGGAATATTAGGCAAACCGTTATACTCCTTCAAAATATCGCCCCCATTGATACTCCCCCGAATTTTGTCCATAGCCAAGTCTTGCGAACTATGACTCACTTTGGCGATAAATGTGGAATTGGCAAGAAAGACACGATTTACATTACACCCTACCACAAGAACAACAAAAAAGGGAATATGGTCATATTTTTCTAGCTTAGACAACGACAATACTGTATTAGAAAAAGTCCCTTTACGACTGTAACAGAATCGCAGAGCAAAAGCATCACTGTGAAATACTATACCATCTTGTATCAGTTCAAACGTGTCACGCACTCGTGCGATAAGTTCGTCCTTGTTATTAACCTCCTTATTCTTTTCCAGAAAGGAGAGGAATTTCAAACAATCCACATTCATGATTCTGCGATACTTCCAAGGTGGGCTTTTTCTGTTTCTTTTGCGCAGCAAGCGTATTCCGTTCCCAAAAAACGCCGTCCGCATACCCCTGAATGGCCGCGTCGCTTTCGGCACGCGCCAAGCGCTTTTCGGTCCAGCAGCAATACTCTTCGTTTTTTTCTATGCCGATAAAATTGCGCCCCAGTTTTTTTGCGGTAACCGATGTGGTGCCGGAACCGAGAAAGGGATCGAAGACAAGACCGTCTTCGGGGCAGCTTGCAAGGATGAGTTTGGCGATAAGCTTTTCGGGTTTTTGCGTCGGATGATCGGTGTTTTCGCTCATCGACCAATACGGAATCGAAATATCGTCCCAAAAATTGCCGGGGCAGGTTAAGCGGAAGCTGCCTTCGTCGGTTTTTTCCCAGTCCTTCGGCCTGCCGTTTTCGCGGTACGGGGCCAATACCCTGCGCTTTTGTTTTACCGCATCGACGTTAAAATAATAGTCGTCCCCGAGCGTGCCGAACCAAATATCTTCGCAGGAATTTTTCCAATTGGCTTTTGCGCCGCGCCCCTTTTCGCGCTGCCAGGTAATGCGGTTGCGGACGACGGTGTATTTTTTCATGACGGCATAGAGGCTGCACGAACTGCGCCAATCGCCGCACAGATACACCGACCCGGTCGGCTTGAGTACGTTCAGCAGGCGGGGAAACCACGATTCAAGATAGGCCGAATACTCATCGTCGCCGCTTTTGTTGAATTTTAAGCCGTGAAAGTTTTTGTCGAGATTGTACGGCGGGTCGATAATCAATAAGTCGGCGCACGAGCTTGGCAGTTTGTCGAGTACGCCGAAAAGGTCGGCGCACAGGGTTTTGTTCCGCAGCGCATCCGCGGCAAAGGTTCCCGATTCGGAAACTTTTGCGGAGCCGGCATACACGAGGCGGTTTTTGTATTCGGTGCGTTCGGCCGCGCTCATCGTAAGCGTTTTGTTTTTGGGCGAACGCTCTTTTTTCGGCAAAGGCTGTGCCTCGGTTTTTGACTGTGCGCTCAATGCGTTT
>CALHZE010000354.1 GCA_938040915.1 uncultured Bacteroidia bacterium
CCGCCGCCAACCCACACACGACCCCCACAAGAAAGCTCACCAACAGGGAGTGGCGACGCGTCCCGAGTCGAAACCAGACGTTAAATCGTTTTTCGATGTCCATCTACTATCAAAAAACGCGGGCGCGACAATGCGCCCGCGGAATCTCTCTAGAGTTAATAGGTTCAGATTTCGAATGCACCGGGGTTTACCTCCCATGCCTCCTTCCCGTAGTGGAAGATTCGGGCAGGGCGTTTGCCAATAAGCTCAATGGCGTCACCTTCGACACGGAGCATCGTCCCCTCGCGGAGACCGACCACCGTACGCGTGCGGTTGAGCTCGATATACTCGATGATGCGCTCCTCGCGCGTTTCCCCAGCGTGCCCTTCGGGGTTGGCATCGAGGTAGTGCGGATTGATTTGGAAGGGCACCAAGTTCAACGCTTCAAAGCTATGTGGAGCAACCACGGGCATGTCATTGGTTGTGGAGATCGTCGGGCAACTGACGTTAGAGCCGGCACTCCACCCTACGTAAGGCGTCTCGCCCAATACCTTTTCGCGAATGACCCCGATAAGGTCATTTTCCTGCATTTGCTGGAGCAAGCGCCAAGTGTTTCCCCCCCCGATCACGATCGCTTCTGCCTCGGCGAGCATCGCCTTGGGGTCTGTGGTCTGGTGGACTGAGTCTACCGCAATCCCCGCCTCGGCAAAGCGCTTTGCTACTTTTTCTTGGTAAGCATCATAAGAGAAACGCACCCCCGCGTATGGGATAAACGCCACTCGCTTCACCCCCTTAAGAAACGCGCCGATCTGCGGCATCGCATAAGCTAGGTATTGCTCGCCCGCATTGGTGGAGTTGCTAATCAGTAGTAGTCTCATCATCTAAAATATTGTCACGGAACTTTGCAGCGAATATACAAAAAAGGAGCGATCTCCCCCCTAGGGTGACTTTTATTCCGCAGTTCCCATCTCGGGACTTAGAATGATATGCACGGAGGGGATGTTGGTCAAGTCTTGCAAGTTGGTGAGCTTGTCGTCGAAAAAGAGGTGGGGTCGGAAGACCTCGAGGACGTGCGCCTTGTTGATGCCCCCTAGGAAAAAGACCTCGTCGAGGTCGACGCCATACTTGGCGAGGGTCGTAATCACACGTTCGTGTGCAGGGGCATTTCGTGCGGTAATGAGCGCCGTACGAATCGGCTCTTTGTCAGGGTGCTGTGCTTTGAGAAGCTCCTTCAGCTTAGAAAGAGACTGTAAGAAACGCGTCAGCGGTCCCTCGGAAAGGGGGATTGCCGCATACTCGACCTCATGTTCTGAGAAGCCCTCGAGCCCCTTCTCCTGTGCCACAAGTTCGGCTGAGGGGTCAGCGAGCACGCCATCAAAGTCAAAGGCTACGCGGAGTTGCGTATCTGTATCATTGTCTAGCATTGACGGGTTATGTTGGACGTGCCCTGCTGCAAAACCCGCATCACTTGCTCCTTGCACATCATGAACGTTGGTTGAGAGATAAAGCACCGAGTTGAATGCCCCAAGGTACTGAAAATTAGTACTCCCCGAAGAGAAACAGGCTCGACTGATATCGAGCTCATAGTGCTTGATCGAGTAGAAAACGCGCGACCCCGTCGCAGGATTATTGCGCGAAAAGAGCACCACCTCGATAAACTTACGTTGTTCCCACGCACGCAGATCTTCCTGGGTATCTCCTTTCAACAGCTCGTTGAGCGCCAAAAGGCGCTTGATAAAAGGGAAAGCCACACCGGGTCTTAAGACGTCGTTGCGATGCTCTTGTTGGTAGCGCTGGTAGACCTCGCGCCCCTCTTCCTCAAAGACGCGATTAGACTCGGTCATGTCAAACAGGGCGCTAGAGGTGACCGCAATCACAAATTTGTTCTCAATGGGAAAACTCTTTTTCGGCATGAGGGGGGTGTTTATCTTAAACAGATTCTGCGCTGTGGGGGCTTTTACACAACACCAAAAGTAACGAAATTTGAGAGAACCTCTTCGCGCCACACAGGGATGGGGGACGCGGAGTATTGACACACACACATTCCCATAAAACGGGGTTCTTTCCCTCTCTCTCTGGGCAGCACACGTTGCATCTCACACTAATGCTCCCCACACGAGCACTCCTCATCATGCCCGTCTTCGTGTACGTGGGGGTGTTCGTGAGGCGACACACTTTTCGCTTCTCGCTCGGCATTGACCACCTGCTGTAGGGTACGAGAGGCGGTCGAAATAAGTTCTTCTAGAAGGAGACGCACATCATGCCGCCTTTCCTCTTTTCCGACCGCCTTGAGGGTCACGATCACCTCTTGGAGTTGCGTACGCGAGGCATGATCAAAGGCTATTTCGAGACTCGTTATCGACTCGATGACCACCTGTAGGTCAGGGTGTGTCAGATAGGGCAAAAGCTGTGGGATTAAGGGCGAGAAGTCGAGCGGACTCTGCCAACAGATGGAAAGAAGTCGCGACAAACGCTCAGCCTCCCACTCAGCCTCTAAGGCGTGCCCGAGGTGTGGGATGAGCGAGGTTGCGTGTACGTCGATCAGGAGCGAAAATAGCGCCTCCACCACACGTTCGCTTCCTGAGGCGAAAAGCGCGAGCACTTCGGGCCAGAGCTCTTCGATGGCTTCGTGGCGCACGGTCTCGATCCCCTCGAGATGCGAGCGTTCGTCATTAGCTCGCAAAAGGGCACGTGTGTTGGCGATCACCTGTTTGCGGTGTGCGGGAGATTCCATATATGTATGTTCCATCTTCTGTATACGTGTCTATCTCGTCTTCTACTATCCGTTTCTTTGGCAGGGCAGAATGAGCTAACAAAAATACCGTAATTTTGTACAACCAAAAGGAGACACGGAATGGCTATTACGATTTTCATAACTCTAGGGTTAGCTGTCTTGGCTTATTTGTTAGGGAGTATCCCCACGGCCGTATGGTTGGGCAAGATTTTTTTCCGCATCGACGTGCGCGAGTATGGCAGTAAAAATGCGGGGGCGACCAATACGATCCGCACCTTGGGTCTACCGGCTGGTTTAGCCGTTTTTGCCATCGACGTTCTCAAGGGCTTTGCGGCGACCAACCTTTACCGCCTTCTCATCGCTTGGGGTGGTGCGAGCGCATCATTATGGTCGCTCTATGCCATCATTTTTGGTGTCTGTGCTGTCGTGGGTCATATTTTCCCCATCTTCGCAGGGTTTCGTGGCGGAAAGGGCGTTGCCACGCTTTGCGGGGTCGTTCTTGCGCTACATCCCCTCGCTACCTTGTGTGCTTTAGGAGTGTTTGCTGTGGTCTTGGCAACGACTCGCTACGTCTCGCTGGGGTCGCTGACGGCGGGGCTTTCTTTCCCCCTCTTTCTCTTCTTCCTATTTCGGGTGCGGGAGTTGCCGTTGCTTATCTTTTCTATCCTGATCGCCTCACTTTTGTTTGTCACCCACCGCGCCAACATTGGTCGCCTTCTTCACGGCACCGAGTCGCGTTTTGCCCCCAAGCGCAAAGGAAGCGCAAATCTCTAAAACAACCCTGTTGTTGTACGGACGCAACGTGATGCGTCCTTTTTTTTTGGCGCGCCGCAAGGCGGCGTCGCCTTGATGATTATATATTTGCCCGCGAGCCCCCCCTTTTCCCTACCTTTACCCCATTGATAAATTTCGCAACAATGACCTACTTGGAAAAACTGTTGGGTGGAGCACCCGTCGCGTGGAAGCCGCTAGGGGAGGTGTGTGGTTT
>CALHZE010000355.1 GCA_938040915.1 uncultured Bacteroidia bacterium
TCGAGCGCATCGCCTCTAAGGTCGCTATGGGGCGCATCCTCCCCCGCGAGGTCGTCCGAATGGCGGGGTCGCTACAACAAATAGCCCCTGTGCGTGACCTCTGTGCCCAGATAGCGGTGCCCCCCCTCTGGGCTCTCCTAGATCCCCTCGACACGTGTCACGACCTGAGCGAAGAGATCACCCGCTCGCTCCTCCCTTCTCCTGCCAACCTCGGCAAAGGAGAGGTTTTTGCCGAGGGAGTCTCCCCTGAGCTGGACGAGCTGCGTAACCTCAAAAAACACAGCAAAGAGAAGCTCGAGGAAATGCTCCAGCACGAGATTGCGCGCACGGGCATCGCGAACCTCAAGATCGGCTTTAACAACGTCTTTGGCTACTACTTCGAGGTGCGTAAAACGCAACTTGACCACATCCCCGATGACTGGGAACAACGCCAAACCCTCGTCCAAGCCGCACGCTTTGTCAACCCCCAACTCAAGGAGTTTGAAAAGAAAATCCTCGGTGCAGAGGAACGTATCCTTGCCATCGAAGACGAACTCTTTAGCCACCTCCTCGAGACGCTCTTGGGCTACGTCGATACCCTCCAACGCAACGCCGCCCTTCTCGCCCAAATCGATGTTCTCGCTTCATTTGCCTCTCTTGCTGTGGAAAAGAAGTGGGTGCGTCCCCAAATCGACGACTCTCTCGCCCTCGAGCTCGACGAGGTTTGGCATCCTGTCATTGCCGATGTCCTTCCCGCGGGTACGCCCTACGTCCCCAACACCTTACACCTTCACTCTGAGGGCGAGCAAATATGGATGATCACCGGTCCCAACATGTCAGGTAAGTCTGCGCTCTTGCGACAAACCGCCCTCGCCGTCCTCCTCGCCCAAGCGGGGGCATACGTCCCCGCCGCACGGGCGCGCATCGGCGTGGTTGACAAGATCTTTACCCGCGTCGGCGCCTCTGACAACATTTCCATGGGCGAGTCAACCTTCATGGTCGAGATGGTGGAGGCAGCCAGCATCCTCAATAACCTTTCGGAACGTAGCCTCATCCTCCTCGATGAGATCGGGCGTGGCACCAGCACGTATGACGGCATCTCGATCGCTTGGGCTATGGCCGAGTACCTCCACGAGAACCCTTACGGTCACCCCAAGACCCTCTTTGCGACCCACTACCACGAGCTCAACGATATGGAAAACGAGTATGCACGCATCAAAAACTACCACGTTTCTGTACGCGAGATCGACGGGCAAATCCTCTTTCTTCGGAAGTTAGCTCCTGGGGGAAGCGAACACAGTTTCGGTATCCACGTTGCGCGCATGGCGGGGATGCCCTTGCGCGTCATTCAGCGTGCCGAGGTGCTTCTCTCCCTCCTTGAGCGTGACCGAGCTAAGAACGACGATGCCGCTGTCCTCGCCGAAGCAGCGCGCTTGCCCCTCGCAGGAGGTCTCCCACAAGAAGACCCCACGCTCAAACACTTGCGCGAGCGACTCGGCTCTTACCACCCCGACGAGATGACCCCATTACAAGCCCTCGCCGAGCTTTCGGAACTCATAAAAATCGCGTTCCCCGTAGACGGGGACGGGAAATAACCAACGGATGCCATGACGGTTATCGGTATCCTCTTTGCCCTCCTAATCCTCCTCCTCTTCTACGCTTGGGTTCGCCAGATGCGCCATGCGGGTAGTTCGGGCGAACAGATCCCCATACAGAGTCCCTTTCTACGCCCTCGGCGTCGCGTTTCGACGGGCAAAGAACTCGAAGAAGACCTACTGAAGTACTTTTACCGCCACCCAGGGGCTTTTGACGCGACAGCCCTTGCAGAACGCTATTTTGTATCGCCCGCGCGCATCCGCGAGGCGGTAGAGACCCTTTTGGCGAAAAAACTTCTTGCCGCTGCCGACCTGCAATTAACCCCGCCCGGCGTGGTTGCCGCCGAGTCGCTCTTGCGCCGACACCGTCTCTATGAGAGTTACCTGAGCGAGCGGACAGGTCTCCCCCCCAGCGAGTGGCACGACATCGCCGAGCGCATGGAACATCGCCTCTCTGAGCAGCAGACCGAGCAACTTGCCCGTCAGCTCGGCTACCCGAGCCGCGATCCGCACGGAGACCCCATTCTTCCCCCCGCCACGCCCCACGAGCCACAATCTCCCCTCGCCTCCCTTGCCGAGACCCACGTCGCTGGGTGGTATGAGGTGCGGCAAATGGTCGACAAGCAAAAGACGCTCTTTGAGACGCTCGACCGCCTCGGCTTTTACCCAGGTTGCCCTCTCCGCTGGGTGGGCGAGCTCCCCAGCAGTGTGACCCTCTTTTGCGATGGCGAGTTTTTTTCCCTTCCACGTCTTTTAGCCGAGCAACTCTATGTAGCCCCTCTTGCCACACCCCCGCCTGAGGGTGTCGTGCGACTATCTGCGCTACCGGTCGGTGTCGAGGCGCACGTGCTGGGGATTGCCGAAAGTTGTCATGGCGCCAACCGACGTCGCCTCCTCGACCTCGGCTTTGTCCCAGGGAGTGCCGTTTCGGTCGACCTCGAGAGCCCCTTGGGCAACCCCACAGCCTACCTCATCCGCGGCACGACCATCGCGCTACGGAGTGACCAAGCGCGACACATTCGCGTGATTCCTGTTGTAATATCGTAGTGATGATGTCTCGCAAAGAGTCACATACCCCCAAGTCGTGCGGCGCATGCAGTGGCGCGGCACACATTTACCGTCTTGGCACACACACCAGTGGTGCAGACTATAGCGTCGCCCTTGCCGGTAACCCCAATACGGGGAAAAGTACTGTCTTTAACGCACTCACAGGTCTCAAGCAACACACGGGCAACTGGCCCGGCAAGACGGTCGCCCGCGCGGAGGGCGCTTTCCGTTACCAAGGCGCTAAGTACCATCTCGTCGACCTGCCCGGCACCTACTCCCTGCTCTCCACCTCCGAAGATGAGGAGATCGCCCGTAACCATATTCTCTTCGGGCGTCCCGACGTAGTGGTCGTTGTGGCAGACGCTTCGCGCCTCGAGCGCAATCTCAACTTGGTCTTGCAAATCCTCCAGTTAACCCCCAAAGTCGTTTTGTGCCTAAACCTAATCGACGAGGCACGGCGCAACAAAATCGAGGTTGACGACCGTGCTCTCTCTAGGCGTCTGGGCATCCCCGTCATCCCCACCAGCGCACGCGACGGAAAGGGAATCCCCGATCTTTTGCAAGCCCTCCATCAAGTGGCCACCGGCGAGCTCACGCCTACGCCCAAGCTAGACTTTTCCCTCCCCGACGAGGCAGAAGCGCGGCTCTCTCAACTCTCTGAGGCGTTGTTAGGGGCTTGCCCTGAGCTCCCCAATGCGCGGTGGCTCGCACAGCGACTCTTAGAAGACGACCCCCTCGTCTGGCACTACCTTGCGACCCCCGACGAGCTCCTCTCTCTCGTCCCCACGGCGCACCCTATCCCCGAGTCGCAACTACACGCCTTGCAC
>CALHZE010000356.1 GCA_938040915.1 uncultured Bacteroidia bacterium
GGCGCTAATCCCGCTACGTAGTCGACCGTCGGTTTAGCCAGGGGGGGGAGGATGTCGATCTCATGCTCAACAACGCGTTTACAAGCCGCATTATCAAATCGCGCTTCTATCAAATAATGCTCACCCGTGGTCACGGAATTCGAAAAATTCACCCGCTTAAGGAGTTTATCTCCTGTTACCGGATCATTTGACAAATCCGTCAAAGGAGCGTAAGTATAAGTATAAAGTCCAGATCCGGGAGGCGTTTCAGTCTTCGTAATAGCCTTCTTCATCTTAAGAGTAAGCTTCTTTGCTCCCTCAAGTTCGGTGAAATGAATCGGCAACTCCCCGCCCCCACACAAGACCGCGGGAGCAGAAATAATAGGGTCAAAATCAGGAGCAACCTCGACGTTAATCTTAGCCGTTGGGTGCAGATCACAATAACCAGAAAACGTAACTGTATACTTCTGTGACTGCTTTGGGTTAACCACCTCCACTTTCGAACCATCTTTCTCTTTCATCACCAGGTTCGTTGTCGGTGACCATGTATACTTAGAAAAAAGATATCTCGTTGCTTTAAGCTCCCGACTTTCTCCTCGACATAATGGAATTGCCCCCCCCGGAAGATATACGCCATGATCATCTTGCACCGTAATGCCAATTCTCAGAACTCTATATTGAGAAAGGAACGCATAAAGCGCATCCGTCAGAGGCGTCCCATTCAACATGGCAAGATGAAAGACATTCCCCTTATTCTCCAATAGATAAGCGACATCCCGACCATTTGAGTCTGTGACCTCTATCATATCCGGACCTCCAAACAAAACAGGGTCATCTGTATTGATCTTTATCCAACGCCACTTCCTTAACGGCGAACTCGGGTCAATCCCAGTAAAAGAATGCCAGTTGTTAATATTGTTAAGATAGTCCTCCAATTTTTTTTCTCTATCACTCGCGCCGACTGCCCTAAAGTTTGCATTATTGGCTGAATTCCACTTTGTTTTTTTCAGAACAAATTTTCCCTCGGTGGAGACATCAGGATCATCATCATCCACGAACGCATAAAGCGTTAGATAGTAGATATAAGGATTGCCGTCCTCCGACGATCGTAATGTGCGAGCAAAAGAGACTCTTTTCGAACCCGCACAGGCAATATTACTAGACAATGGTGGTACAACAGAGGCAGCCAACTGATTCGCATTACTGTTTTCAACAGAAGCTAAATGCAAGATAGCCAACTTTGCCTCTTCTTTAGAGTGACCTTGATAATCAGTAACCTCTATAGTGTAATCTTCATGACCATTCATCCGGATTACCTGCTGCTGGAAATTTTGCAGTACAAAAGGCGCCTGACCAGTGACTTTTATAGTGACCTTATTAGACTGGGCAGAGAGGATATAAAGATATTCACAATCATTTGAAGGCTTCGGCCAAACGTTCCGCACGACAGCATAGTTAGACCCCAAGTAATAATTTGGAACCATTTGCTCCATAATGAGGTCGAGCCCATGATTCGTACTCTGTTCCAATAGATTCTCCTGATAAGTCGCGACAAAATAACTCGTAAGCGACGCCCCAGGTATCGTGGGCTCAGATCTTAGAAAAATTGCTCCAAAAGTTTCATCTGCCGTTCGCCCCGTCTGATAACCGTTTGCCGGACCATAGTGAGGATCAGTTGTCGAACCACTCGCAAAATGCTCTGCATACGGGGTAAGAATCGCGGTCTCGCCTTTATTCAACCAAAACCAGACACTTCCCGTTGCATCAGCCTCTAATGGTTCTCCTCGCTTTCCATTATGTGTAACCGTATGAGAATTAACCCAAACCTTCTTTCCAACCCCAATCCGAGCCTGCATATAAGTATTGTCCTCAAGAGCGGTCACATTAATAGAACGATACGGACAAAGGCGCTTATCGTTATACTTATTGGTAATAGGAACGTTGGTCTGCATCGGGATTGCAATAAATGAAGACGCAGCTGCCGGACCTTTCAAGACCATAATGTCGCGATTCCAAGGACTAGCGATCTCTAAATAAGCGTAAAAATTACGATTTCCCTTAACAAGAAGACCATTCTTTACCGTATTAAGCCGGACATACTTATCATGCTTCTTATTCGCAGGCGTTAGATCACTTTCTGACCAAAAAAGCACACTTTCAACCAACTTATGGTTAACGTTTGGGTCAGCGGCGGCTTGGGTTAAATCTCCATTCTGGTAGGGCTGGTAAAACCACGCTACCTTAAAAGGATCGGCGGGAGAAGGCAAAGAGGCTGGATCTTCTGCCAAACTGATTCGAATCTTCCCTTGATTCGGAATACTCACTTTATGTGGTCCTGCAGGAAAAGCAGCAGTTGGGCTACTAAACCTCGCCGGCATCGTAATCTCAACATCCACAGCCGCATCCACAGCCGTGAGATGCAGATAAACATTTATCTTGCTCGGCAGAGGTTCGGTATGATGACGATTAATCTCCGGTATAGAGAGCCAATAAGCACTAGCTCCCTCCTGCGCACAAAGCTCAAAAGAGAATACCAGAAAAAACAAAACTAAGAAGCAAGCTACACTTGTACCTCGTCGCATAAACACGTCGAACATTGAGACACTCCTCTCCTCAAAGTTACTATTTTCCATCAAATATAAGGACTTCTGCTCCGACTCCATCCACTATACGTTCCCCTTTGAAATGCTTATTGACGAAAATAAGATAAGCCCACTCCAGATAGAAGATAACGTAGATAGAATAAAACAGAGGAGAACACCCATATAAGGCATTCTCCTCCACAGATACGCTAAAAAACTAACCCAAGTTACTTCATCATCTCAATTGCGGCACGAGCCGAAGTAAGACGCGCAATCGGCACGCGGAAAGGCGAACAACTTACATAGTTCAACCCTAATTCGCAACAATAACGGATAGATGTTGGGTCTCCACCATGTTCGCCACAAATTCCGAGCTTGATTTCTGGCTTCGTCCCGCGACCAAGTTCCACAGCACGAGCGATAAGCGAAACAACCCCCTTACGGTCTAAAGTAGCAAATGGGTCAAACTTCAAAATACCATTCTTGAGATAGTAAGGCAAGAAACGAGCGATATCGTCTCGGCTAAAACCAAAAACCATCTGAGTGAGGTCGTTCGTCCCAAAGCTAAAGAAGTCAGCTTCCGCAGCAATTTCATTAGCCGTAAGAGCCGCACGTGGGATTTCAATCATCGTTCCAATATGGAACTCTATCCGGTCATTATACTCAGCAAAAACCTTCTCCGCCTCTGCCAAGATAATAGCCTTTTGGTTCTTAAACTCATTGACATGCCCCACAAGCGGGATCATAATCTCGGGATGAACCTCCACGCCTCGCTTCTTAAGGATGAGCGCTGCCTCAATAATCGCATGCGCCTGCATTTGGGTAATTTCCGGATAGAGGATTCCCAAACGACAACCACGGAAGCCCAACATCGGGTTTACCTCACTCAGCTGCTCCACCAAGACCTTCAAAGTCTCTGGTTCGATGCCCAAATCCTTAGCATCCTTCACCTGCTGTGTGTTGGTCTTAGGAAGGAACTCATGGAGAGGAGGATCCAAGAGACGCACCGTAACAGGCAACCCTTGCATCGCCTCAAAGATGCCGATAAAATCCTGACGCTGGATAGGGAGGAGCTTGTCAAGCGCCTTACGACGCCCCTCCTCATCCTCAGCAAGGATCATTTGACGCATCGCGACAATACGATCCGACTCAAAGAACATGTGCTCCGTACGGCAGAGCCCAATCCCCTGCGCCCCAAAATTCCGAGCCACGATGCTATCGTGCGGCGTATCTGCATTCGTACGCACCTTCACCTTA
>CALHZE010000357.1 GCA_938040915.1 uncultured Bacteroidia bacterium
CGATAGTTGGGACGGAAATCGTGCCCCCACTCCGAGATACAGTGCGCCTCGTCCACTGCTAGGAGATTTACCCCCCACGAGCCCACAGAGGCGAGAGATTGCTCGGTAGTCAGGCGCTCTGGGGAAAGATAAAGGAAGGCGTATGCGCCGCTTTCAACCCCTTCGAAACGCCGCGCAATTTCAAGCCGTCCGAGCCCTGAGTGAATCGCCGTCGCGCGAATGCCGCGCGCTTGCAAGGCACGCACCTGATCTTCCATGAGGGCGATAAGGGGGGTAATAACGAGGGTTAAGCCGCCACGAGCCAGTCCTGCTATTTGATAGGTGATTGATTTGCCGCCACCGGTCGGGAGGAGCGCCACGGTGTCGTGTCCGTCATACACACTGCTAATAATATCTTCCTGAAGGGGGCGAAAACGCTCATAGCCCCAGTGGCGTTGTAAGAGTTCGTGGAAAAGAGCATGTGGCTCGAGCATCGTACGAAACAGATTGGTCGAGGGCTAAGGTAGTGATTATCGCCCTATCAGCCCTGCGCCACCCTTGCAACGCGCTATCTCAGAACTCCCACCGCAACGAAAGGAGTGCGTAGCCAGGCATACGACGGTAGCGATAAAATCCACGAAAGTGCGTAGTCAAGACGTCGTTGCGCCACTCATTCTCTCGCAGATGGAACAAGTCTTCGCCACTGACGCTAATCGTAAGCGCGTTAATCTTGTAGCTTAACGTAGCATCGACGTCTGCAAAATCTTGCGAGGTCGTTGCTAGGCGTAATCGCGAGAGCTTCCCCTTGAGCGAAGCCGTAAAATAGCCCAACCGGAAGTAGAGCGTAGCATCGCCTTGGATAGACTCACTGTGCGTCGTAATCTTACTTTCCGAAAAGAGACTTCTTCCCCGCTCGTAATGCGCATTAAGCTCTCCATTCACGAGCGAGTTGCGCCAACGCGTGACCACTCCTAAGCGACCTCGAAGGGAACGATACTGTAGGCGATCCTCCTCTCCCTCACTTACTTGATTACTCTGACGCAGGGTAGCTATCAACTGACATTGTACATCGATGGGGACTCTTGGAATCCCCTTGCTAAGGTAAAAACTCGGAACGAGGCTCTCATTCTTACCATGCATCTGGTAGTAATAGGTACTAAGAAGCCCTTGGGAAGAGGCGGTATAGAGCCCAAGGTCGCGCATATTCGTGTAGTTCACCAAAGCGAGCATAATGAGCCGGTCAAATAAATTGTAATAGAACCAGCGCCCCATCCCTTGCAGGGAACGTGTGTAGGGGGAGTTCACCGCCGAAGGCTGTTGTAAGATATTATAGTCTTTGGGGAGCGCCTCGCGCGAAAGCTCATCAACAGACATCGGCTCAACCCGCTCGGTTAGCGATAGATTCACGTCTTGGTACTTATTGATTCTGAAGACGAGGGAGGCTAGCGGTTCTACGTACACCCTCCCCTTCACCTCTTTCGACGCCGACAGAAATACGGGGGTACTATACCAAGAAAAGTACGAACCTACGGAAAAGTAAAGATCCCCCACGTTGCGAAACACCCCCGTATAGAGACGCGGGGCATTATGATTTAGAAACTCGTCGGCATCGTCTTTCCAAGTCATTTTGCGCAACAACAAGTGCTCCCGTTCCTGTCCGTAACTCGCCTCTGCTTTTAAGAACAGAGCACTCAATACTGGGTAAATCATCCCCCCAAAGAGGCTATAGTTTTCCTTCCGCGTCCTCTTTTGGTAATGCCAGTGGTAACGCCCCGCCGCACGTTCGTTCTGAAGGGGAAGAAGCCCCTCGGTAGAATAGAGCTGCTGCTGTAACTCTCCGTCATCAAGCTGAAGACGAGCCCCTAGGTAG
>CALHZE010000358.1 GCA_938040915.1 uncultured Bacteroidia bacterium
GTGATCTTGGTTGACCAGCTTTTGAAAGCATACGTCTATGATGTGAGCCGTCAGTTATCAGTTTTCGTGGGGCTTATCATTACCAACTGTATCATCATGGGGCGTATCGAGGCTTTTGCTTTGGGCAATAAACCGTGGCCATCGTTCTTAGACGGTATCGGTAATGGGTTGGGCTATGCGCTCATCCTCATCATCGTGGCTTTTTTCCGCGAGTTATTTGGCTTTGGGACGTTGTTGGATATTCGCGTCATCCCCGAGAGTCTTTATGCGGCACAGGGCGGTTTTTATGAGAATAACGGACTCTTTATCATGCCCCCGATGGCGCTGATTTTAGTGGGCTGTGTGATTTGGGTGCAGCGCATCTTTGTGAAATCGCTTGTGGAGGGGGCTAAAAAGAAATAACGTCGCCTCTGCGAGAAGCTAGGGGGAAAGCAAGCTCCGAGTAAGGGGGAGTGGGAGTGTTCATTTTATCTGGTTTCGGGTCAGCCGTTTTGATATCAATCAGGTCATTCTATCCATGGAAAACCTATTAAGCATATTTGTTCGCTCGATCTTTGTTGACAACATGATCTTTGCGTTCTTCCTCGGGATGTGTTCGTATCTCGCTGTTTCGAAGACCGTGAAGACCTCGGCTGGGTTGGGTTTGGCAGTCATCTTTGTCTTGGGGATTACGATTCCCGTCAACTACCTCCTTGATAAGTATGTGCTCTCGGCAGGGGCGCTTTCGTGGCTCGGCGCAGAGTATTCGGAGGTAGATTTGAGCTTTCTTTCGTTTATCATGTTTATTGCGGTGATCGCCTCGATTGTGCAGCTGGTGGAAATGGTCGTGGAAAAGTTTTCCCCTTCGCTTTACAACTCGCTGGGGATCTTTTTGCCGCTCATTGCGGTGAACTGCGCGATCTTAGGGGGGGCGCTCTTCATGCAAGAACGCCACTATGAGACGGTTTGGCAGGCAACAACTTATGGGGTCGGGAGTGGTATTGGTTGGTTCTTGGCGATTGTGGTCTTGGCGGCGATTCGTGAAAAGATGCAGTACTCGAATGTTCCGGCGGCGCTTAAAGGCAACGGTATAACCTTTATTTTGACGGGTCTCATGGGTTTGGCTTTCATGACCTTCATGGGGATTAAATTCTAAATTTCTCTTGGCACGTGGTTGTGCGGCACGCCGTGCGGCTGGTGTCTGTCGAAATCGTATAAGCTACCAAAGCAAATGGATGGGACGTTGATAGTCTTGGCGGTAGTAGTATTTCTTTTGGTGATACTGCTCTTGGTTGGGGTGTTGCTTTATGCAAGAAAAAAGTTAGTACCAAGCGGGAATGTGACCATATCGGTGAATGATGGGGAGAAAGAGCTCTCGGTTACGACGGGCAACTCGCTCCTTTCGACCCTTACTTCGAGTGGTGTGCTTCTCCCTTCCGCGTGTGGAGGGGGCGGAACGTGTGGCACGTGCCGTTGCCGTGTGGTTGCGGGAGGTGGTGAGATTCTGCCTACTGAGCAAGGCTTTTT
>CALHZE010000359.1 GCA_938040915.1 uncultured Bacteroidia bacterium
CACCCGAATCGACGTCTGCGGCGCCAGTCCGTCTGCATAAACCTCCCAGACGATTTCCCGCTGTGGAACGACCGCCTTTTTCGAATCTGGGTCTACTGCCCAGCGCGTCCGCATGAAATTCCGTCCCTCGGTATCAAAATAAAAGGGAGTCCCATACTTAGGCATTGACTCACTTTTGAGGATGTGAAAATCTTCCCCTGACGGATTGGGGGAAAGAAGAAGATAAACAGGGAGGTGCTTATTCCAATACAAGCGCTCTGTCTCGGGGTCGCGCCACGCGCGATATTCCTCGGGCGGGAGTCCTGCCTCTTGCTCCTGCTGTCCCCAAACCACAGTGTGCCCCATCGCGAGCACACAAAAGAGGGAAAAGAAAAAAAGGAAGTGTAGAGATCTTTTCATGAGCATGCACACTTTCTATTAAAGGGGACGGAAGCCAAGGACAAGGATATCATCCGTTTGTTCTGCTTGCCCTTTCCAATCCTTTAGACTCTGTAGTAACATTTGCTGTTGGCGTTTACCACTTTGATTGGCAAACGTCTCGATCGTTGCCTTCACGCGCTTCTTAGCGAAACGTTCGCCCCCCTCGCTAAATTGATCACAAATACCATCCGAAAAAATGTAGTACCAATTCCCCTCCCGAATCGGGAGTTCGTGTACTGGGTATACTGGCGGCTCGTCTCCCATCAACGGGTTCCGATGACCGAGGATAAAGCTAGAGGCATTGATAGACTCACACCCCTTGTCATTCAAAATATACATCCCCGTTCGCGAACCTGCGAAACGGAGCACCTTTCTCTCCCGATCAATGATACACAGCGAGATCTCCATCGAGTGATATGGGATGTCATTCTTCTTGTTAAGCACCCGTATTTCCGCGTCCAGCACATGGAGAATCGCATTACAATCGGTGAGCTTGTGGTCAAAGATCGCCTTGTCAAGGGTCATCATCCCGAGGATGGTAAGAAACGCCCCTGGGACGCCGTGCCCCGTACAGTCGCCCAGCGCGATAATCACCTCGCCCGTAGGGAGCACCCGCGAATAATAGAAGTCGCCCGAGACAATCGCCAACGGCTTTTCCAAAAGCATATAGTCGACACAAAACTCCTGAAGCGGCGTATTATGCCCGAACACCGAGTCTTGTATGTTTTTCGAATAGAGGATACTCGACTGAATTTCCTCATTCTTGTGAGCTAACAGATTACGCGCCTCCTTCTCCTTTTGAAAGAGGGTGGCAAGCTCACTCTTCTGTTCTTCTAGCTTGAGGTTCTGGTGCTCGAGAATCTGGTTCTGCTCTTGAATCCGCATACTCAGGCGCATCTTCTTACGCCGATCAAGCGCTATATGAACGAGCAACACGGCAAGAAGCACCCCTATCAAGGAGGAGGCAACAAGATAGATGATCGTGTTCTTTCGCTCCAAACGGAGGTGCTCGTTCTCAAGCTCCTGTGCCCGTTTCTCTGTTTCTAGCGCCGAACGAAGCTGCCCTGATTTAACCAACGAATCGACCAAAAGACGCTGCTCGGCGGTGAGCTCTTGCAGCTGCTCAGTCTTTCGCGCATTAGCACGCTCCTGTGCTTGCAGCTCAAGCTCCTGATTCCTTTTTTCAAGAAGGAGTTTCTCCTGCTCGATGCGCTGAAGGGCAAGTTCCTTCTTCGCTTCTACTACGGTTTGCCCGACCACATACTCGTTAAACGACCGATAAAAATCGTAGTAGTACATCGCCTTATCGGCCTTTCCCCACTTTTGATAGGTCTCGGTAAGCATCCCATAGATGCTCCGCATCTGCTTTTCATCGTTCGTTTCGCGTGCGTAACGCAACCCCTCTTCCAATTTAGTGACCGACTCCGAATAACGCTGCATGTTGTTGAGCACGACCGCCTCATTCACAATCGCGGAGATAACCCCCAATATATCGCCCTTTGCCTTTCGCACGGCAAGCGTCATTTCGAAATAATCATAAGCTTTGGGGTAGTCGGCTTTGTCCGCATAAATAAAAGCAAGGTTACTATTGATGCCCGCAATACCATTCTGGTTACCGAGACGCTGGTTGAGTTCCAAAGAACGATTAAAATAGCCAATAGCTTCGTCGTAAGAGTTATGCACCCAAAACAACATAGCGTTCAGATCGAGGTTTCGTGCCGCCTCTTTCAAATTACCGTCTCTGAGATAAAATCGATAAAGGCTATCATATTGCTGATGCGCCGCGGAGTCATTACGCGTAAATGGGATGAATACATGCTGAGCCGCAACCGGAGCAAGACGCCCCACAAAACACAAGAAGACTGCGCTTATCGCCAACAAGCGCAGCACCCGTAGTGTGTCTAATCGCCAAATGCTTCCCCCCATAATACCCATCATTTATCAAAAATATCACGCAAAAGAGCTACGAAAGTAATAGAAAAATAGTTACAACGCCTCCTCTCTCCACTCGCCAATATTGCGCTGCGCGGTGTCAAAGCTTACCCCAATAAGGCGCACCGGCTTTGCCCCGCCTCGATACGGTTCAGCATACCCCTGCTGACGGATTTGCGCGATCGCCTCCTCGGGTGTCCCCGCACTCCAAAGCTTAAACTCAA
>CALHZE010000360.1 GCA_938040915.1 uncultured Bacteroidia bacterium
CTTGGATAGGGGGCTTTTTCGCTATGTGATTGATGTTGTGATGGTGGGGATGTTGGTGCTCGTCTCTATCAAACAGAGCAGCTGGCTACGCCCTCAAGCCACGACGAGCGTCGAGGTACAACACAAGGCGTGGGTGGTGGCACTGATGTTTGCCGCAGGGGTCTATGCGGGGTTTATCCAAGTCGGGTCGGGGTATGTTATGATGGCGGTCATGGTCTTGGTCGGGGGGATGGATCTCTACCGCGCCAACATTGTCAAGGTGGTCGCCCAGCTCGCGAATGCGGTCGCCGTGCTCCCCATTTACATTTACCTAGGGGAGGTGGCGTGGAAACTTGCTATTGTGCTTGCCGTGGGCTTTGGGCTCGGCGGTTGGCTGGGGGCGCGCTTTGCAGTGCGTGTCGGGGCAAAGTGGATACGCTATGTGCTCATCTTGGGGCTCTCGCTTTACCTGTTAAAAGAGGCGGTGGAGTTGCTTACGGCGTGAGCCCGACCCTAGTCAAGAGGCTTTTTGCCCAACATCATTTGCAAGACCACGGGGATACCTAACACCGCCGTCATCGCATTGAGGGGGAGGATGACCCACCGCCCCACTACCGCGCCGATAAGGTCTACCATCACCACACCACATGCCCCCACAAGGGGCGTAAAGAGGAGCAACCGCCGATGGTCTGAAGTGGCAAGAAGCCGGCGAGCGAGGTAAGGGATGGCAATCCCCACGAAACCAATGGGACCGCAAAAAGCGGTCGCGCCTCCCGCCAAAACCCCTGTGGCTACGAAAAGCAGGGTATAGGTCGTGCGGACGTTGAGACCGAGGGTCGCGGCGTGAGAGAGCCCCAGTTGGAGGAGATTGAGGCGCGCGGCACTCGCCCAAGCCAAGCCCCAGCCGAGCAGGGTCGTCAAGGTAAGGCAGACAAGCGCCTCGTCATAGACGCCGGAAAGACTCCCCATTGTCCAAACGACAAAGTCGCGCAATGCGTGGTTACTGCTAAGAGATTCTAAGAGGGTGATCACGGCACCACACGCCGCGCTGAGCAACATCCCGATCACCAGCAAGGCATAGCGCGACTGGGTTTGGCGCGCGGCAATAAGCAGTAGGCACAAGACCCCGCCTGCGCCCAACATCGCGGCGATGGCCACGCCCAACGGCGACCCCAACCAGTAGGTAAATGTCACGCCGCCGACGAGGATGATGAGGGCACTCCCGAGCGAAGCCCCCGAGCTAATCCCTAAGACGTAGGGTCCGGCAAGAGGTGTCTGAAAGAGGCTTTGCATCAGTATCCCACTGGTGGGGAGCGCGATGCCCACCAAAAGCGCCGTCAAGAGCCGCGGCAGGCGATAATCAAACACGATCACGCGGGTCGCGATGTCGCCCTCCGAATCTTGCCCACATAAGACGCGCACCACAGACTCGACTGACAGCGGACGCCCCCCGACGAAAAGATCTAAGAGGGCTAGAAGGAGCAGCGTGACCGAAAAGAGGAGAACCCTTTGGCGCATCGGGGACGCCCTCCCCATTACCTCGGCGCTGGGTTGCGGAAGGTGTGGAGTTGACACTCGTCTATGGTATAGGAATAGTGAGCCCCCACCGGTAGCTCGGGCGCACGCACCCCGTCGCGATAGAACTGGGTGCCTACGAAAACACGCGCCTCATCCCACAAACCACTCTTGAGGAAGTTACCCAAGAGCGTAGCACCGCCCTCGACGATGAGCGACGTCACGTGGCGCTTGTAAAGCTCGGCTAAGAGGATACCCTCAAGTCCCTTCATAAAGTCGACCAAAACGAGCTCGGTGTTGGGAAGACCCTGAAACTCAGCCTCGCGCGTCGCAGCTTGGAGGTTGTTGCCCGCAATGACGAGCGTCGGCGTAGACCCATCAAACAGATGAAGCTCTTTGGGTAAACGAAGCTTACGGTCAAGGACGACACGGAGCGGATTGCGCCCGTTCCAGTAACGGACCGTCAGTTGCGGATCGTCGCGCAACGCGGTGTTGGTGCCGACGAGGATCGCCATCTCCTCGCTCCGCCACTTGTGGACGAGCATTTGGCTCTTGCGATTGGTAATCCACGCGTGAGGCTCTTGCGCCGAACGCTGGATGTCGATAAAGCCGTCGAGCGTCTGTGCCCACTTGAGGATGATGTACGGGCGATGCCGTTGGTGGTAGGTGAAGAAGCGGCGGTCAAGCTCCTGGGCTTGCTCCTCCAACACGCCCACCTCTACCTCCTTGCCGGCAGCGCGCAGGCGCTCGATGCTCTTGCCGTGCACCTCGGGGTTGGGGTCTAGGGTCGCAACGACTACCCGACGCACGGGGCGCGCCACGATGGCGTCACAACAGGGGGGGGTCTTGCCGGTGTGCGTACACGGCTCGAGGGTGACATAGAGGGTGGCCCCCTCAAGGTTTGCACCCAGCGCATCGGCTTGTGCAAAAGCCATGATCTCGGCGTGGGGCTCGCCATACTTGGCGTGGAAACCCTCCGCTACTATCTGATTATTGGTCACTAAGACCGCCCCTACCATCGGGTTGGGGGCGACGTGCCCCAGACCATTGCGTGCGATCTCTATGGCGCGACCCATAAAGATCCGATCCAGCTCCTGTTGTGTTCGCTTCTCTTCCATATTCGCTACCTTTGTGCAAATATAGGGAAAAAGGGAAGATGAGAACAATACGAGAGTTTCTAAAGACCATCAAGTCGCAACTCCGTAGCTTGATACCCGAGGAGGAAGTTGATAGTCATTACGGGCTTATTGTCGATCACTTGTTTCACGTCCCTTACTACGAGCTTATCGCAACTCACGACTATTCCCTCTACGAAAGACAACAAGAGTCTGTCTCCGCCGAGACTGCAGAGGCGCTTACGCACATTTTGGCGGGGCTTGCTGAGGG
>CALHZE010000361.1 GCA_938040915.1 uncultured Bacteroidia bacterium
TCTACCGCCAAGTGCTAGAGATCTACGCCACGAGCAGCGACTATGACCCTCGGGCAGCAACCTCACAGGAGTTCTTCAAGAAGGTGCAAAACAAGATCCACTATGCCGTGCACGGGCATACGGCAGCCGAACTCATCGTAGAGCGTGCCGATGCCGAAAAGGAATTTATGGGGCTACTAACTTTCCGTGGTAACCAACCTACGCTTGCCGAGGCTCGCACGGCAAAGAATTACCTCAACGAAAAAGAGCTACGCGCCATGGGGCAGCTCGTCTCCGGATACCTCGACTTCGCCGAACGTCAGGCCGAACGCGAACAAATCATGACGATGCGCGACTGGAGTGACTATCTTGACCGTATCCTCACGATGTCGGGCGAGCAGCTCCTTCAAGATGCGGGAAGTGTCTCACACGACCAAGCGATGGAACACGCTACCAACGAATACCGCAAATACAAACAACGTACCCTCAGCGACGTCGAGCATGATTACCTAGAGGCGATTAAAAACATCGGCAACATCGCTAAAAAAGAAGAGGTGTGAGCGTAGGACCGCTTGTCGCACTCACCTGCCGTCCGCGTAGGACCGCTATAACATACGGCACAGCTTTTGCGTTACTTCCTTGCAAATAAAAACTAGGAGATTGCAGATGATGTCCCGTTTCTTTCAGACGAGTCTCTTGTGTGGACTCATGTTCCTATTCGCTACCACCACCCTTTGCGCTCAGAAAAAAGAGGCTACCCTGCGTGTAGAACCGACTGAGGTGCAACTCGGCGAAATCGAGATACGTAAGATAGATGACACCACTGGGCGTGTGAAAATTGCGGTTTGGAACGACGGTACGGCGCCCCTTATCCTGCAAAACGTTTCGGGCTGTTGTGGTACAGACATCAAAGATTATACTCGAGCCCCCATCCTCCCAGGCAAGGAGGGCGAGATACAGGTTTACTTCCGTGTCGAACCCAAGCTGCACACGATTAGCCGCACGGTAACCATCCTCTCCAACGACCCGAAGAATAAGGAGGTGCTCGTCCCCATCAAGGGGACAGTCGTCAAAAACAAAGAACTAGGGCGCGTAGCCTTTTAGCAGATAGCACATTACTCTTATGGCAAAACCTTTCAACTTCCGAGGCTTCCTCTCGGGGATGGCATCTTCTTGCACCTTTGGGATGCTCCCCCTCTTTACCCTCCCCGTAATGGCGGCGGGAATGAGCGTCAATAACATCTTGATTTACCGGATGTTTATCGCCTCTGGGGCGATGGCGCTCTTAATGCTTTTGAAACGCATCCCCTTCCACATCTCCTGGAAAGCGTGGGGCTGGTGTATGCTCCTTGGGCTCTGTTACTATGGCTCGGCGACGCTGCTCTTTCAGGGGTATGCCACGATGAGTACGGGGGTGGCCACCACGCTCCACTTCCTCTATCCGGTCTTTGTGACGGTCATGATGGCGTTCTTCTTCAAACAGAAAACATCGAAGTTTACCATCGTGGCGATCATCTTGGCGCTGACGGGCATCTCGCTCCTAAGCATCGGGCGAGGTGGGGGCACAGGCAATGCTACGGCGGCAAGCATCATCATGGTGCTCCTTTCGGGGCTTGCCTATGCGCTCTATATCGTGATGGTTAACAACGTCACGGTGCTCCGTCGACGCAATAACATCAAGCTCGCCTTTTATGCCTTGTTATGTAGCAACGTCTATTTCCTCATTCACAGTGCGATTGCTGGGGAGGGGTTACATGTTGTCCCCTCGGCGTGGGCGTGGCTTAACCTCACCCTTTTGGCGTTGCTCCCAACCCTGCTCTCTAACCTAGCACTGATGTATGCCATCAAGAGCATCGGCTCTACCCTCACTTCGGTCTTGGGCGCGATGGAGCCTCTCACGGCCCTGTTTATTGGAATGATCGTCTTTGGCGAACAGTTTACCTTCCAGATCGGTATCGGGGTGGTGTTAATCTTGGCGGCGGTCACCCTCATCATCCTCTCCCCAATCTTTGATGCCAACATCGCCTCGCGCCTCGAACGCTTTGCGAAGAACCGCGCTGACGACGACCTCCCATCGAAAGCCTCTTGACGGGAAAAGGGCGCGACGAATTACCCTTTTCCGCGCTCTTTGGTCACTGAGATTGCTCCGTTTGTGGAAAAAGATTACCTTTGTTCTGTTTGTTAACTAATACAACTGATAGACAAATGAAAAAGGTTTTGTTAATGCTCGGTGTATTGAGCGCGATGGCTTGTGGTTCAGCGTTTGCTCAGGTTGCAGTAGGGGGGCAGCTCGGTCTTAATTACCAAGGCGTGGAAGATGACTCAAATGTGAACTTCACGCTTCTTCCGGGGGCTACCTATGAGTTGAGCAATCAGCTCGCGATCGGGGGGCAAATCGGGATTGACTATCGTGCGCGGACTTCGACAAAAGAACAAGGCGGAAAATCGATTAAGACCACAAACTCCGATTTCACGTTCCTTCTTACTCCTTATGTGCGTTACTATGCTTTGGGGGTTGACCGTCTGAGTCTCTATTTCGATGCACAGGTGCCGCTTTCATTTGGTACGGTAGGTTCGTCAACTGTCGACGGTAAAACAACCGATGGGAATGGTACATTCGGCATCGGTCTACAAGTAGTTCCTGGGCTCAAGTTTGAGCTTTCCAATCAGATCGCGCTTCTTGCTACGGCAAACGTAGCTCGCTTTGGGGTGATGTATAACAGCGTTTCGGTGAAGGCAGGTGACACGACGGTTACGACCTCGGCAACCTCATTCGGTTTGGGTGTGAACCACCCCGGTTATGAGGCTGCAGCACCCTTTATGGTGGGCTTCCAGTTCTCCTTCTAGTCGTTACTGATTATTGTTTTTGTGGCGTGGCACGTCTGTGTCACGCCTTTTTTTGCTTACCGCGAAGAGCTTACACACTTTTACAGACACTACTTTAGGTTCACACCGGCGGCACGTAGCGTGCCGCGATTCCCTCCGCTCACTCTGTCAACAAGAGGCAGCCATCACCGTAACTGAGGAAACGATAATCGGCGGCGAGAGCATGGGCGTAAATGCGCTTCCAATCTTCCCCGACTACCGCAGAGACTAACAAGAGAAGTGTACTGCCCGGCTGATGGAAATTGGTTATGAGTCCATCTGCCATTTTAAGGCGGTATGGTGGCGCGATAAGCAGAGAGGTGACCAATTCTATTACCTCAAGGTGTTTTTGCTGAAAATGAGCCACAAGACGACGTAATACGACCTCTTTAGTTTCTTCTCTCAAACCGGAATATGGTGTCCATTGGTCTACATTCGCAGGCGAGGCGCTATTTTGCCCCAACAAGAGCCCATACCAATAGATGCTCTCAAGGGCACGGAGCGAGGTCGTCCCCACGGCAACCCTCTTTCCCTGAGTCGCCAAGAGACGCTCAAGCAACGAACGCGAGACCAGTACGCGCTCGGCGTGCATGGCGTGTCCCCCGATCGTTTCGCTCTTGACTGGCAGGAAAGTGCCCGCCCCCACGTGTAGGGTCGTGTAGAGGAGCTTATGACCGTGTCGTTGCAAGGTCGCTAACATTGCCTCGGAAAAGTGTAACCCCGCCGTGGGGGCTGCGACCGAGCCCTCCCAATGTGCATAGACCGTCTGATACCACTGCGCGTCCTCGGCACGCGTCTCGCGGTTAAGGTAAGGGGGGATGGGGATTTGCCCCACCGCTTGCAAAACCGCCGAGAAGCTCTCGCCCCCCGTCCAACGGAACTGGGCTGTGAAACCGCCCTCATTTCCTGCGGTTTCGTGGGTCACGCAGAGCTCGCCCCCTGGTATGGGGCACGTTAGCTGCTCGTCGGTGTGCCACTTTTTGGCGTTGCCCACGAGACACCTCCACTCACACGCCTCGGTGGTGCGCATCGCCTCTTCGTAGACGTGCGGGGCAGTCGGTTCGAGTAGGAAGACCTCAATACGCGCCCCACTCGGTTTGTGCAAAACGACC
>CALHZE010000362.1 GCA_938040915.1 uncultured Bacteroidia bacterium
CGGGAAACGTTTGATGATATCTCTATTGTAGCCTTGAAATTCTCACCCAACGAGGATGAGTAGTGCCGAGACCGTGGTGGGAGGGGCTATCCCTGCGTCTATTCAGCATTTTATCGACGAACATCATGTTCTGACATTGAGCACGTCGGTGAATGAGGAGGTTTGGTGTGCGCACTGTTTTTATGTCTATTTACCTGATCAGCAGTGCTTTATATTTTCTTCGGCAGCGGAGACGAAACATATGCAGCAGGTTTGTCACAACTCATCTGTTGCGGCAAGTATCGTCTTGGAGAGTAGTGTGGTCGGCGTTTTGCGAGGTTTGCAGATACAGGGCTCTGTATTCCAATTGTTAGCATCTTTAGAAAAAGATGCGCAAAGGGCTTATTGTAAGCGTTTTCCGGTAGCGAACTTGATGGATCTGAACCTGTGGCAGTTGGATGTCACTTATTTCAAGTTTACAGACAACCGTTTAGGTTTTGGGAAAAAGCTGATTTGGAAGCGCAACGAAGATCTATTTGCCTCCCTTTTGGATAGAAGGGGATAGTATCGTAGGGCTAAAGAAAGTGTGGGGGAATATCCGTCACTTGTCGCCCAGTCTCGGACACATTTTTTTGTATCTTTGCCCCCGTTATGCCTTACCATCTACGTATTTTTCTTTTAGTGCTTGGGGTGTCTTTGCTGTTTTGGGGCTGTCAAGAACCTCAGCAAACAACGCCTCTTGGGGAAGAGACTCCTGCTGCCCACATTTCCGCTGATCGCGATTCGAGCTATATTGGGAAGTGTTATGGCGTGCCGGCGGGAGAGTATCGTGTTGATACGGTAAAGTTGCCCTCCAACTCGTTGTTGGAAAGTTTTCTGCGCTCTTGTGGTGTTTCGGAACGTCGTGTGCGCGGTTTAGGTTTTCGGGTGGATAGTGTCTTTCGTGTGAAACGATTTCGTGCGGGGCGTCCGACGTATTTTTTCCGTCAGAATGATTCTGTGGTTGCTTATTGGGTCTATTCGCATACACCCACAGAGTATTTGTTGATCGATTTTACGGGAAGTGAGGTCTGTGCACGTTTTGGCACGTTGCAAGAGCGTCGCGATATTGTGGGTGCACATGCGCAGATAACGAGCTCGCTTTGGAATGCGATGCGCGATGCGGGGGCTTCTACCGAGTTAGCTTTGCGTTTGTCAGATCTTTTTGCATGGACGGTCGATTTCTTTGCTCTTACAACGGGGGACGAATTTTTTGCTGTTTATGAGAAACGTTCCGTCGAAGGGAAGGAGATTGGGGTGGGGCGCGTATTGACTGCATATTACGTTCACGGCGCGGACACGATAAAGGGGTATAGTTTTCAGCAGGACTCTGTTTTGAGTTATTGGGATGCACAGGGAAATAGTCTGCGTCGAGCCTTTTTAAAGGCGCCATTGTCATTTACCCGCATCTCGTCACATTTTTCTTATGGGCGTATGCACCCTGTTTTGAAGGTCGTGAGAGCGCATACGGGGGTTGATTATGCAGCGCCGCAGGGGACGCCTGTAATGGCTCTTGGAGATGGCGTTGTCATCGCGAAATCGTATGATGCGGGGGGCGGGAATCTTGTCAAGATTCGACACAATGCTGTTTACACGACAGGTTATTTGCATTTGTCGCGCTATGCGACGGGGTTACAGGTTGGGCGTCGAGTTGTGCAGGGGGAGGTCATTGGTTATGTTGGGATGACGGGGTGTGCGACCGGTCCTCATTTAGACTTCCGTGTTTGGAAGAGTGGGACGCCGATAAACCCATTGACTTTAGATTCGCCGAGTGATGAGCCAATAGCGGACTCTTTGAGAGACGCTTATAAACGAGAGATGCACCTTCAGGATAGCACTCTGCGCGTGCTTTTTGGTAACGTATTGAAGGTAAATGAAGGAAAAAGAGACTAATTACAGTGTTTGCTCTATCTGTGGTCGTGGAAAGGATGAGTGTACGTTGATTCGTGGCACAATCGGCTGTGTTTGTTCTGATTGTGTGGCACAGATCAATTCCTTTCTCCTTGCTCGTCAGGAAACAGAGTCTACCCCTTTTCATCTAGGGCTTGATAAGGAGGAGTTGATGTCCCCAGTTGCGTTAAAGGAGGCATTAGATCGTTATGTGATTGGTCAGGAGAGAGCCAAGCGCTATTTGTCGGTCGCTGTTTATAACCACTATAAACGTCTTCTTTCACGAGAAGAAGAACGGAAGAAGCCGATAAAGGGAAAAAGGTCGCAACTACCCAAGAGTTCGGTAGAGATTGAGAAAAGTAATGTCCTTTTTGTGGGACCTACTGGAGTCGGGAAGACCCTCCTTGCGAGTACAATCGCTCGTATGTTGAAAGTGCCGTTTACTTTGGTTGATGCGACGGTGTTTACGCAGGCGGGCTATGTAGGGGAGGATGTCGAGAGTATTCTGACACGCTTGCTACAAGTGGCTGATTATGATGTGAGTGCTGCGGAACATGGTATTATTTTTATCGATGAGATTGATAAGATTGGGCGTAAAGGAGATAACCCATCAATTACACGCGATGTCTCGGGCGAGGGGGTGCAGCAAGCACTTCTGAAAATTTTAGAGGGTACTGATGTCAATGTCCCCCCACAGGGAGGACGTAAACATCCGGAACAGC
>CALHZE010000363.1 GCA_938040915.1 uncultured Bacteroidia bacterium
CATCCACAGTCTTTTCCGTAGCCTCTACCACGAGCTCAGCAGTTTGCGTCTTATACCCGTCGGCTGTCACCTCGTAAGTGTAGGTCGCGGGCGCAAGGAAGAAGACCGTCTTCCCGTCGCCATCAGCTACCTTAGAGTCAACCGTGGCTCCCGTTGCATTGCGGATAGCGATTGCAGCCCCAACTACAGGAGCCGCCCCAACCTTTACGGTAAAGAATACCTTGGTTAATGAGAGCTCGGCGATAGACCAACCATACCACTTATCATCCGCCGGGTTACCATCCTGAGCCCCGAGATATCTCGCACGCACCTCAGCAAACTCAGCATTGTCAACCCTAAGGGTTAAGATGCGCGTCTGGGGCTTGCTCGCAAAGGGGTTCTTATCTTCTGGGACTCTGGGAACCGTTGCTCCCAACGTCAAACTAGCGAGTAGGTTACACCCCTCGAAAGCACGATCTTCCAACTGCGTAAGACTTGGTGCCACGAGCTCGGCGAGCTTCGCACACTGGAAAAAGGCTTGTTCGGCAACCCCCTCAAGCGCTGGGAGGGTGAGAGTCGTAAAGCCTGTGCAGCGCGCAAAAGACTTGTAACCAATGGTACGTAGCGCGTTAAACTCAACACTACTCAATGATTCGCAACCCTCCAAGGCATTCGGACCGAGCGTCTGGAGCTTGGGTGCTTTGAGTTGCTTAAGGTTCTTACAGCCCCAGAGCGCCCGTTCGCCCACAGAGGTTACCTCGGGGAGCGTGAGCGTTTCGATGGCTTCAAAGCCGTGGTACTCATTCTTATCCTCATCCTCTGGGTCTTTGATAATGCGGGTACAGAACGCAAGATCTCCTATCGAGGTTGCTATCGGGAGCGAAACCGTCTTAAGCTTTTCGCAACCATTAAAGCAGAGTTCTTCGACCACCTTAAGCTTAGGCAGATCAACAGATTCGAGATTCGTAAGGTTGGCAAATGCGCCCGAGCCTACGGTAGTCAAAGCGGGGAGCGAAAGGGTCGTCAGCCCCTTACATCCTTGGAAAGCTTCGGCACCAATATTCTCACAAAGCGGGAGCGTGAGCGAGGCAACCCCCTTACACCCGTCAAACGCATTTTTACCAATGTAGGTTAAGCGTGGGCACGAAAGAGCAGTAAAGGCTTCGCAATCCTTAAACGCACCATCGCTTATCGAGGTCACTTTGTCGGCAAAGGGGAGCGCCTTGAGCGACTTACAACCACTAAAGAGTTCTGCGGGGATCTCCGTCAACTCGGGTAAGACGATTTCCTCGAGCGCCTCACAACCCATAAAAGCCCCCTTAGCGATTTTATCTGCCGCAAGCTTCGGTAGGGTTACGGTTTTCAACAGCTTACAGTCATGGAAGACATTCTCGCCCAAAGCCTCCACATCAGGGCACTCAAGCGTTTCGAGTGCCTTGGCTTCGTTGAATGCACGCTCGGTAAGCGCTGTAATCTTGGGAATCTTTACGTATGCCAGACTCTCCCCAGCAATGGTAACCTCAGCGGTTTGTGTCTTATCTTTTATCACCATGCTACCTGGCATGTCGGCAATACGAACGGCGTCGCCTAATACAAATCTTTCCAGTTTGTCTGTCCCTGCAAAGAACGTATTGAGGTTCTTCCACTCGCTTGCCCCAAAGACCCCAGCCGTAACTTCGAGGGTCTTAACACCAGAGAGGTCTGGAGTCGTGTTGTCGCTAAATCCCGCCGCAGCCACGGCATCTTTTAGAGTCTTTCCCATGCCGATCTTATCGCCATTCACCTTCACGGTCATTTCGCTTTCCTTGTACTCTACGGAAATGGTAACCGCTTTGGCGGGCATAACGAAGGTGCGGGTATCGAGCGAGATAGTCTTTTTTTCTGACGAACCTTCCTCAACGTACGAGATCTCTTTTTCCGTATAACCGTCGTCTGCCACGACCGTTACCTTCACATTATCCCCCTCCACGGCGCGCTCGGGGACATTGACCCTACCATGCTCGCTCGTCCCGATCTTAATTTCGTAGGAGTCTTTGCTCACAATCTTCCAACCGAAGAAGAGTTGGTCGGTCGCATTGCCATCCGCGGCACTTTCAAGGTAACGTTTCGCGGCCTCGGTAAGTGCAGTGCCTTGAAGAGCGTTGCCATCGTTGTCGACCAAGATAATCGAACGCTCGACAGGCAGCCCGTTAAAGGCGGTAGTCACCCCATCCTTTGTTTCGACTGTAGGCGGGTTCTCGCCAAGATAGAGCGTAGCAAGGTTCGTGCACCCCGCAAACGCCTCTTTTGAGATGGTGTGTAAGCGGGGTAGTTTCAACGAGACGAGGGAGGTACACCCCTTAATCGCCCCATTTTCAATGAACTCGAGCACGGGCACTTCCAAGGTCTTCAGCGCTTCGTTGCTACTGAGAGCCGCTTCTTTCAACCGTGTCGTATGGGGTAGGACAAGCTTCGTGAGGTTTGCGAGCTGTGCAAGCGCCTTATTTCCTACCGAGGGGAGTTTGTTTAATGTCACCTCGCGCACGTTACCGTGAAGGGTACTCCCGATAGCATTTTCGTTGAGTGTATGCGAAGAGACAGCGTCTGTCACGGTAAAGATTTGGATATTCTTGTAGGCATTATCAAAGCCCGACCCCGTTACGTTAAACTGC
>CALHZE010000364.1 GCA_938040915.1 uncultured Bacteroidia bacterium
GTAAAGGCGGTGTTTACTAAGAATGGAGGTTCAAACCCAGGTGGCGGCTCTACCATCTTCGCAGTAACCCTCGCCAAGGAAGGCGAAGGGACGCTCGCGATCGAGGGCTACAATGACGAGACACTCCAAACAGTAGAAGAGGGTACTGAGCTTACGGTAATCGCTACGCCCAAAGATGGCTATACGCTTACCGCACTTACGGCAGGCACGCAAGACATCCTTGCGACGAAGAAATTTACGGTGACGGGGGCAGTGGAAGTAAAGGCGGTGTTTAAGAAGAAAGGGAATAACGGAGGGGGAAATGGAGGCGGTGGTTGGCAGCCCCAAACTCCGCAGGCGGTAGAGGATGCGGTATTAGCCTCGGTCGTGGTTGCACCTAATCCGTTTACCGCGCAGTTGCGGATTGAGAACCCAGAGGGGGTAGTGGCTCGTTATGAGCTCGTCAATGCCGCGGGGGTTGTCGTGCGTGCTGGGGCGTTCGTTGCCACCGAGGTGATTGTCGATACCGAAGCACTTCCCGCAGGGCTCTATTTAGTGCATCTAATGGGTCAAAATGGTGCGAAGAGGGTGGTGAAGGTATTCAAAGTGCTAGATTGGTTATTATCGAACAGGAAGCCGCCTCGAAAGGGCGGCTTCTTTGTTTGATAAGAGATCCTTAAGGCGGGAGGGCGCTAAGGGCGTACCGCCCGTGGGTGCTCAAGGCGGGGAAGAAAGTGGGGTGAAGGGGGGCAAGAGTGCCCAAAGGGTGCTAGTGCCTTTTTCCTTATCTTCGTGGTAACGAACACAGGTAGCACGATGAATGACCCACGCATTCTCCCGATAGGGAATCAAACCTTTGAGGACATCCGTCAAAAAGAGCAACTCTATGTAGACAAGACAAGCTATATCTATACTCTGGCGTATGCTGGCTTTAAGCATACCTTCCTGAGCCGTCCCCATCGCTTTGGTAAAAGCCTCTTCCTATCGACCCTGCGTGCCTATTTTGAAGGAAGAAAGGAGCTCTTCGAGGGGTTATATATCGCGGAGCGCGAGGAAGAGATCGCCCGCTTGCAGAAGCGCGAGCCGTGGGAGGCGTCGCCTGTGCTTTATCTCGAATTGAACGCAGAGGATTACTCTACACCAGAGGCATTAGAAAACTGTCTAGATACCCACCTGTCGGCGTGGGAAGCGCTTTATGGGTGCGATGGTGTGACCCTTTCGGGACGCTTCCGAAGCGTTGTGCAGCGTGCGTGCGAGAAAATGGGCAAACAAGTGGTCATCCTCATCGATGAATACGATAAGCCTCTGTTGGAAACCGTGGAAGACGAGGCTCTCAACGAAGCCAACCGTTCGCTCCTCAAAGCCTTTTACGAGGTGCTTAAGAATTGCGACCGTTATATCCGTTTTTCCTTCCTGACGGGGATTACGAAGTTTAGTAAGACGACGCTCTTTAGTGGGGTGAATAACCTAAAAGACATTACGCTCCATAACGATTATGATGCTATTTGTGGCTTCACAGAAGAGGAGCTCACCACCTACCTTTCGTCTGAAATAGAGAAGCTCGCCGAGGCGGAAAATAGTACGGTGGAAGGGACTCGTGCGACCCTTAAGAAGAAATATGACGGCTATTGTTTTTCACGAAAGGGAGTGAAGGTGTACAATCCTTTTAGCATCCTGAATGTCTTGGCAGACAGCACTTACGACTACTATTGGTTTGAGACAGCGACGCCCTCGTATCTTGTGAACTACCTGAAGCGGATGTGGATTTTCATTCCAGACCTAGATCAGGACATAAAGATTGGTGCGCAGGTGGTGCAAGACTTCCGTTACAACGACCATGACGCGATTATCCCGTTGCTTTTCCAGTCGGGTTACCTCACTATCAAGAATACCATTGCTAGAGGGCTCATCTTTCAGCTGGGGTATCCGAATGAGGAGGTGCGTTTTGGGTTCTTGCATGAGCTGTTGCCGCTCTATTCGAGCCTTACGCGTAGTAATATCGATATTGTTGTCTTAGAGCTCTATGAACTCTTTGACAAGGGGGATTTGGCGGGTGCGATGGAGCACGTTTCCGTGATCCTTGCGGGGATAATCTATGGGAACATCCCCAATGGTGAGGAGGGGCGTCCGTTGCGAGAGCAGTATTATCAATCGGTGCTTTATGCGGTTTTCCGTCTGCTTGGAGTGCATGCGCAAGCGGAGGTGGTGTGTGCGACGGGGCGTATTGATATGCTCGTAACGACCCGCAAGCACGTCTATATTTTTGAGTTTAAGGTGAACACACAGGGGACGGCACAGGATGCTATTGACCAGATTAAGGATCGGGAATATTTCCGTATGGTTTCTGCCGAGAGGCGTCCTGTTCATCTGGTGGGGGTGAGTTTCGACGAAAAGACGCGCAATATCGGGGAGTGGAAGGAAGAGTGCGTGGGCGCACCGCCCAGTGAAATGAGAGGCGTGCGATAGGCGGAGGTGCAAGCGTTGCTAAGGGGGAAAGTATCTCCAATTCCGTGCGGGGGCGCGCAGCTCGGTGAAATGGTGCGTAGGCGGTTCGTGACGCCAGACGGGCGGGGAGGTGCAGTGAAGGCGGCACGTCGTACCGAGTTGTCTTTTCCTGATCTAGGTTGACTGATTTATGGATCAAAGATAAGGAAATAA